>JBDKEO010000056.1:0-3010 GCA_039795205.1 Actinomycetota bacterium | reverse complement strand
CACCGAAGTCGGCGGCACGGTGGGTGACATCGAGATCCTTCCATTCCTCGAGGCGATTCGTCAGTTCCGCAACGAAGTCGGTAGGGACAACGTGTGCTACGTGCACGTCACGCTCGTGCCGTTCATCGGCCCGAGCGGCGAGCAGAAGACGAAGCCCACGCAGCACTCGGTGACGGAGCTACGCAGCCGCGGTATTCAGCCAGATGTGATCGTCTGCCGTAGCGACGAGCCAGTGAGCGATCAGCTCAAGCGGAAGATCTCCAACCAGTGCGACGTGGACCATCGCAACGTGATCAATG
Organism: Actinomycetota bacterium; assembly: GCA_039795205.1. Classification (GTDB taxonomy): domain Bacteria; phylum Actinomycetota; class Acidimicrobiia; order Acidimicrobiales; family Ilumatobacteraceae; genus UBA3006. The sequence continues at coordinate 2,711 of JBDKEO010000056.1, read as the reverse complement.
CTGCCGACGTTCGCAACATCTACGAATTGCCGCTGATCCTTCATGAAGAGGGCCTCGATTCCCGAATCTGTGACGTGTTGCGCATCGAGGCAGAGATCGACTTGCGCCCGTGGCGAGAACTGGTGGCAAGGGTGGAAGCATCGACCAGTCCTGTGCGGATCGGATTGATCGGCAAGTACGTCGAATTGCAGGATGCCTACTTGTCGGTGGTGGAGAGCCTCAAGCACGCCGGTTTTCACCATGCGGCGAAGGTGGAGATCGTGTGGATCCAGGCGGAGAACGTTGAGGGTCTGCTTGCCGAAGGTCGACTCGCTGACCTCGACGGGATCGTGATTCCGGGTGGCTTTGGGCCGCGCGGTATCGAAGGCAAGATTCGCGCGGCGGAGATTGCCCGTGAGGAAGGTGTGCCGTGTCTCGGCCTCTGCCTCGGCATGCAGGTGATGACGATCGAGTTCGCCCGTCATGTGCTCGGACTGGCCGATGCCAACTCAACGGAGTTCGACGTGTCGACACAGAATCCGGTGATCGACCTGATGATCGATCAGCGCGAAGTCACCGACATGGGTGGCACGATGCGGCTCGGTGCGTACTACGCGGTGTTGGAACCGGGTACGAAGGTCGCCAACGCGTACGGCGAGCCGGTGGTCTCCGAGCGTCACCGTCATCGTTACGAATTCAATTCACAGTTCCGCACGCGCTTCGAGGAAAAGGGCTTCTTGTGCAGCGGAACGTCGCCAGACAAGCGTCTGGTGGAGTTCATCGAACTGCGCGACCACCCGTTCTGGGTGGGGACTCAGGCGCACCCAGAATTCAAGAGCCGTCCTGACCGACCGCATCCGTTGTTCCGTGACTTCATCGGGGCGGCACTACAGCGTCGGGCGAAGCGGGTGCCGATCGCGGAGTCTCCGTCGTCGGTCTCCACGTCTCGCGCCTGATCGACATGAGGCCGTTCGAGGCCTTGGGCAAACGCACGCTTCATGAGTGGGCGGCGTGGCGGTTGGTGGAGCAACAATTTCGGGATCCGGATGGCAACCCGTTCGCGCGCACGTTCGTCGAGTCGCCGGGAGTGGTGGCAATCGCGGCAGTCGACGATCAGCGAAGGCTGGTGATGGTTCGCCAATACCGACCTGCGCTCGACATGGTGTTGTGGGAGATCCCCGCAGGAATGCGGGATGTGGTCGGGGAGAGTCCGCTGGTGTGTGCGCAGCGCGAACTCCGAGAGGAAACAGGGTTCGTCGCCAGCGATTGGATGGATCTGGGGCAAGTGGCGCAGTCTCCGGGCACGAGCAACTCGATCGCGGAGGTCTTCCTTGCCCGTCATCTCACCCCTGGAGATGCTGCTCCGCAGGGTCCGGAAGAGAACTCGTCGAGCGTTCATCTGATCGAATTGGATGAGGCGGTACGGATGGTCGAGCGTGGTGAGGTGATCAACTCGCTGGCGATCATCGGCATTCTCCGTGCTGCCGCGATGATGCCGCGACCATGATCACCTCGCTCGACCGATTCCTTGGTTGGCTCGCGGTAGAGCAGGGGCGCAGTGAACGCACCATCGTTGCCTACCGTTCCGACTTGCTTGGGTTTGCCAAGTTTCTCGGAGAGTCAGGTGTTCCGCTGGACGGTGCCAGTGTCGCCGACATCGAAAAGTTCGTTGCACGCCAACGCAATGGCGGCAAATCACCGAAGAGTGTTGCTCGAGCGATCGCCACGTTGCGCGTGTTTCATCGGTTCCTCGCCGAGGAAGGAATTCGTGCGGACGATCCGATGGGGATGATCGAGGGCGTGGCCGTGCCGAAGGGAATTCCCAAGGCGCTGTCGCAAGAAGAGGTGGGCCGACTACTGGACAGCGTCACCGGTGTCGACGCGTTGGCGATCAGGGATCAAGCCCTGTTGGAGTTTCTCTACGGAACGGGAGCACGAATCTCTGAAGCCTGTGGGTTGCGGATATCCGATCTCGACATGGAGAACTCGTTGGTGCGACTGTTCGGCAAAGGTTCGAAGGAACGAATCGTGCCGTTTGGTCGTCAGGCACACATGGCGCTCACGAGGTGGCTGGGTCCCTCGGGACGGCCGTTCATCGAGCCGAAGCAGTGGGCCCGTCGCGACGATGCGGAGGCGGTGTTCCTCGGCGTACGTGGCACCCGACTGACTCGTCAAGCCGCGTGGGGCATCGTCAAGAAATACGCCGCTCGGGCAGGAATCACCGTCGACCTGTCACCGCACGTGCTCCGTCACTCGTGTGCAACGCACATGTTGGTAAACGGCGCCGACCTGCGAGTCGTTCAGGAATTGCTCGGCCACGCCTCGGTGACGACCACACAGGTGTACACCAAGGTCGACAACGAGTTGTTGTTCGCGGCCTACCGCGAGGCTCACCCGCGGGCGAGGTCATGATGTTGCACCTCGTACGGCGATTCTTCCAGTCCTTGTCGCCTCGATACCCGGAGTCGTCGGAGACCGATTCGTTGCGCAGTCTGATGACCGATAGCGAGTATGCGTTGTGGGCGAGCATGGCTGCTGCCGACCAGCGCCATTCGCTGAGGGTCGTAGAACGATTTCGTCTGCAACTCAACGATGCAAGCACCGCGGAGATCGTCGGTGTGGCGCTCCATGACGTGGGCAAGGTTCGCAGCGGGCTCGGTACGTTCGGGAGAGTGGTGGCCACGGTGATCGGTCCGCGTACGAGACGGTTCGCCGCGTATCACGATCATGAA
>JBDKEO010000025.1:0-2613 GCA_039795205.1 Actinomycetota bacterium | reverse complement strand
CCGTTCAAACCCGAGAACTATCGCTACTGATCGTTGCTGACTCAGCCATGTGGCTGAGTCATTCAGCCCACTTCTGTTCGTCGTCAGGCACCTTCACGTCCTGCATCTTTAGCCGTGGGATGGTGCGCCCGACGATCGGTCCGATTGACAGTGCAAACGCGAGCGTGCCGACACCTACGGTGCCGCCGAGCATCCATCCGATCAGGAGCACGGTGATCTCCACTGCAGTGCGGGCACGCGAGATCGCCCAGCCTCGAGCTGCCAAACCCGTCATCAGTCCGTCGCGCGGGCCAGGTCCGAGCCCCGCGCCAATGTAGAAACCCGACCCGACACCGACGAGGAGGATGCCGACGATCATGAACGGTATGCGTGTCCAGTAACTGGTCTGCGCCGGTACGAGCGCGATCACGATGTCGGCCACGACGCCGATCTGCACTGCGTTCAGGAACGTGCCAACTCCCACACGTTGGCGAAGCGGTATCCAGAGGAAGAGGACCAGGAAACTCGTCAGCACGAGTGCGCGGCCAAATGGCAGATCGATCACTTCGCTGAAGCCCTCGTGGAAGACGTCCCAGGGGGCGAGGCCCATGAGCCCCTGCTTCTGCAGCGCGACGCCGGTGCCGAACAGTGTCAGTCCACCCACACATCGCAAGATGCGTTGCGTCGGACGATCCCGTAGTGGCGCAACGAAATTGTTCACCGCATGAGGCTACTCATCGCTTCTCGAGGTATCGATGAACCAACGACTGACACAGACGCATGTTGTTCGGCCAACACTGTGAGTCGTGTGCAGGGCACGGCTACCCGCTGTGTCCAACCTGCCTGGTTCGACTGTCATCTTCCGCTCAGCCGACCGATACGTGCCTGCGCGCCGTCGTGATTCGTGCCGCGTTCGTCTACGAAGGTGTGGCTCGTGACGTCGTCCTGGCTCTCAAACAGCGTCGATCCCGCGCGCTTGCCACTCTCATCGCCGACGAGATGATGTCGAGGCTCGAATTGGAAGAAGTGGACATGGTGACGTGGGCACCAACTTCGCGACAGCACGTTCGCGAGCGTGGTCACGATCAGGCAAGACTGCTCGCGGCGTCGTTCTCGCGTCGACTGGAGGCACCTTTGCATCGCTCGTTGTTGCGCGAAGGGAATCGTGCGCAGCGGGGACTGTCGCGACGCGATCGACTGGATGGTCCAACGTTCATCGCGTCACCCTTCGTCAAGGGGAAGAGGATTCTTGTCATCGACGACGTCGTCACGACGGGTGCAACTTTGACGGCCGCATACGAGTGTCTGGTGGCAGCGGGTGCTTCATCCGTGGCTTGTGTGGCGGTGGCCGCCACTCCTGAACCGACGCCAATTCGGTAGCCTGAAGCGCGCCATGGCACTCCTTGATCGCGTACTCCGTGCCGGCGAGGGCAAGAAGGTCAAGGCGCTTGCTGCTGTCGTGCCTGAGGTCAACGCCCTCGAATCGGAGATGAAGGCCCTCAGCGACGATGCCTTGCGCGCCAAGACCGCCGAATTCCGCTCGCGGATCGAGCGCGGAGAGGACGTTGACGACCTGATGGTCGAGGCCTTCGCGGTGGTGCGGGAGGCCGCAGGCCGTGTGATTGGTCAGCGTCACTTCGACGTTCAGCTGATGGGCGGTGCTGCTCTCCATGCCGGTTGGGTGGCCGAAATGAAGACGGGTGAAGGAAAGACCCTCGTCTCCACGCTCCCTGCCTACCTGAATGCCCTTTCGGGGAAGGGAGTGCACGTCGTCACTGTCAACGACTACCTCGCCAAGTTCCATGCCGAGTGGATGGGTCGAATCCATCGTTACCTCGGACTGTCTGTCGGACTGGTTGCGCCAGGGCATCGACCAACGAGTGCTGAAAAGCGTGTCGATTACCTCGCCGACATCACCTACGGAACGAACAACGAGTTCGGCTTCGACTACCTCCGCGACAACATGGCCGCGACGAAGGCAGACAAGGTCCAACGCGGACACCACTTTGCGATCGTCGACGAAGTCGACTCGATTCTCATCGACGAAGCGCGCACACCGTTGATCATCTCCGGCCGTGTCGCTGACGCGGCCAAGACGTACTACCGATTTGCATCGATCGTTCGATCGCTCAAGCGTGATGTCGACTTCGATGTCGACGAAGGCAAGCGAATCGTGATGCCCACGGAGTCGGGTATCGAGAAGGTCGAGCAGGCACTCGGTATCGAGAACCTCTACGACCAAGTCCAGCAGAACTTGGTACATCAGTTGCAGGTAGCACTGCGCGCTGCGGTGCTCTATCACCGCGACAAGGACTACATCATCCAAGACGGTGAAGTGAAGATCGTCGATGAGTTCACCGGCCGCATCCTCGAGGGGCGTCGTTGGAGTGAGGGTTTGCATCAAGCGGTCGAGGCGAAGGAAGGGGTGAAGATCAAAGAGGAGAACCAGACCCTCGCCACGATCACCCTGCAGAACTACTTCCGCATGTACGACAAGCTCGCGGGCATGACGGGTACGGCACAGACCGAAGCGGCCGAGTTGATGAACACCTACAACTTGCAGGTGGTGCCCATTCCGACCAACCGCCCGATGATCCGCGAGGACAATGCCGACCTGATCTACAAGACCGAGCG
>JBDKEO010000164.1:0-3775 GCA_039795205.1 Actinomycetota bacterium | reverse complement strand
TCGCTTGGACTTGCCAGTTTCTGGTCGAGCGCCCCGAAGGGGGCGAACGATGCCATCGGCAGCGTGTGTGGATTTCCGGTCGGCACGCACATCACCGGAGTGCTCTACTTCGGATGGCCGGCGCGCGAGGCAAACACGGTGGAGCGACCGCCGGCTGCGATCACCTATTTCGACTGATTGACGCGCCTGATTGGCGATCAATTCGGACGATGAACGCCGAAGACGTCGCGTAGCGCGTCACTCACTTCGCCAAGCGTGGCATTCGCTCGAAGTGCATCCTTCATCGGCAGCAACAGGTTGTCGGTGCCTCGCGCCGCAACTCGCAGCGTCTCCAATTTCGCCTCGACGTCGGCCTGGTTGCGTGACTCCTTGAACTTCTTCAGTCGGTCGACTTGATCCCGTTCGAGAGCGGGGTCGATCTTCAGTACGCGCGGTTCGGCTTCGTCGTCCACGGTGAACTTGTTGACACCGACGAGTACGCGCGTCGAGTCATCGATTGACTTCGTGTACTGATACGCCGCTTCTTCGATCTCTGCCATCTGGAATCCCTCTTCAATGGCCTGCACCGCCCCGCCCATCTCGTCGATCTTGGCGATGTATTCCCAGGCCAACTTCTCCACCTCGTCCGTCAGTCGCTCGACGAAGTACGAACCAGCCAACGGATCAGGAGTGTCGGTGATGCCGCTCTCATGGCCGATGATCTGCTGCGTGCGCAGGGCGATTCGCGCCGCTTCTTCAGTCGGCAAACCGAGCGCCTCGTCGTAGCCGTTGGTGTGCAAGCTCTGGGTTCCGCCCATCACCGCGGCCATCGACTGCACGGCCACACGCACCACGTTGTTTAGCGGTTGCTGTGCGGTCAGCGTAGAACCACCCGTTTGGGTGTGGAAGCGCATCAACCAACTGGACTCCTTCTTCGCGCCGAATCGCTCGCGCATGATGTGATGCCACATCCGTCGCGATGCGCGGAACTTGGCGACCTCCTCGAAGAAGTTGTTGTGGCCGTTCCAGAAGAACGACAGGCGCGGCGCAAAGTCATCGACATCCAGACCAGCATCTACCGCGGCCTGGACATAGGCAATGGCGTTGGCCAAGGTGAATGCCAACTCCTGCACGGCCGTACTGCCCGCCTCGCGAATGTGATAGCCCGAAATCGAGATCGTGTTCCACTTGGGCACGTTCTTCGAGCAGTACTCGAAGATGTTGGTGATGATCCGCATCGAAGGCTTCGGTGGATAGACGTACGTGCCGCGAGCAATGTATTCCTTCAACAAGTCGTTTTGGATCGTGCCGCTGATCTGTTGCGACGTCACTCCCCGCTCCTCGGCGACGAGCTCGTACATCAGGAGCAGGATCGCCGCCGTCGAGTTGATCGTCATCGACGTGGTCACCTTGTCGAGCGGCAAGTCGGCGAGCAACGTGCGCATGTCATCGAGCGAGTCGATCGCCACGCCCACCTTGCCCACTTCTCCGGCCGCGCGCGGATGATCGCTGTCGTATCCCATCTGCGTGGGCAGGTCGAACGCGCAACTCAAACCCGTTTGGCCGGCCTCGAGGAGGAACTTGAAGCGTTGGTTCGTGTCCTTCGCGGTGCCGAAACCCGCGTACTGGCGCATCGTCCACAGTCGATCGCGGTGCATCGTCGGGTAGATCCCACGGGTGAACGGCGGCTTGCCGGGCGTTCCCAACCGCTCGTTCGGATCCCAGCCAGCGAGCGACTCTGCCGTGTACAACGGCTCGACGGGAATGCCCGAATCGGTGCTCTTGGCAGGACCGTCAGTCATCGCGACAACTCTAGGAGGTTGCTGCGCTCAGCAACCCGTGCAGGCACCCATGGCTAGCCTTTTCCCATGGCCATCACCGAGCACCGCCCGGGCGTGATCGACGGTGTCGAACTCACGCCGAAGACCGTCATCAACGCCAAACCGCCAACGTTCGACAACGTCGAAGACGAACGTCGCCACCGCAAGGTGGCTCTCGCTGCGGCGCTCCGCGTCTTCGGACGACTGGGATTCGGCGAAGGTGTCGCCGGTCACATCACGGCGCGTGACCCGGAGTTCCTCGACCACTTCTGGGTGAATCCGTTCGGCAAGTCGTTCCGCCTGATGAAGACGAGCGACCTCATCCTCGTCAACCACTCGGGCGAAGTCGTCTACGGCAATCAGCCCGTCAATCGCGCAGCATTCGTCTTGCACGCGGCGATCCACAAGGCCCGCCCCGACGTCATCGGTGCGGCACACGCCCACTCCGTGTACGGCAAGGCGTGGGCGTCGCTCGGTCGCAAACTCGACCCGATCACGCAGGATGCCTGCATCTTCTACGACGATCACATGGTGATCGAAGAGCAAGGCGGCAAGGTGGTGTTCGAAGTGGAGGCCGGCGAGGAGTTCGCCAGCAAGTTCACGTCGGGCAAGGCGGCGATCCACCAGAGCCACGGACTGTTCACCGTCGGCACCACGGTCGAAGCTGCGGCGTTCTGGTTCATCACCATGGAGCGCACGTGCCAGGCACAGCTCGCCGCAGAGGCGGCTGGTACGCCCAAGTTGATCCCGCACGACATGGCGACGTACACACAACAGCTGACCGGATTCCCCGATGCCGGTTGGTTCCAGTTTCAGCCGCTGTTCCAGGAGATCTGCAAGACGGATCCCGAACTGTTCGAGTGAGCACCCGCACATCGGGCGCGAACACGCGCCTGCTCGGGTCCGCACCCGAAGCGTTCTTCATCCTCTCGGCGTCGGCGCAGTATCTCGGCGCCGTCATCGCAGTGCAGTTGTTCGACGAACTGGCCCCCGCGAGCGTGGCCTGGCTCCGTGTGATCGGTGCAGCGATCATCCTCATCCTCGTGTCGCTCCCACGCCTCCTCCGTCAAGGCATGTGGACACGCGCCGAGATCGGCTCTGCCGCGATCTTCGGCATCGCCGTGGCCTTCATGAACCTCACCTTCTACCTGGCGATCGAACGACTGGACATGGGCAAGGGCGTGGCGATCGAGTTCATTGGACCGATCTGTGTGGCCGCGCTCACGACACGAACGAAGAGGAACACGTTGGCGTTGGCGCTCGCCGCGGTGGGCGTAGTGGTGCTGTCGGGAATCGAGATCGGCAATGAGCCCCTCGGCCTGCTCTACATCTTCCTCGCATCGGCTTGTTGGGCCGCCTACATCGTCATCGGGTCGCGCGTCGCGCAGCTCGATCGAGGACTCGCAGGATTGGGCGTAGGTCTCGTGATCGGTGCCGTGGTGATTGCTCCCTTCGGCGCCCCACAAAGCGGTCCGGCATGGTCATCGCCGATGCTGATCCTGCTCTGTGTGCTCGTCGGCCTGCTGTCGAATGCAATCGGCTACGGCATCGAGCAGTCAGTGTTTCGCGTGATTCCAGTGCGGCGGTTCTCCGTCTTGCTCGCACTCCTGCCCGTCACCGCCGTGGTGTTCGGCATCATTTTCCTCAACCAAACGCCGAATCTCATCGAGCTGGTGGGAATTGCCCTCGTGTTGGCAGGAGTCGTGGTGCAACAGCGGGATGTGTTGCCCGCCGTCGAGGAAACCGCCTGACCAGGGAGTTGCTGAACTCCTAGAGCTTCGTGAGTATCGCAACGAAGAACGCGCTCATGATGCCGCCCATCGCCCACATTCCCGCGACTATTCCGCGCAGCCGTGAATCGATGTGCGTGAATCTCATGCCGACGACGCCCTCGAGGTGACGCAACTCGGAAGTCACCAACTCGAGATCTGCCTTGCGCGCAACGTCACCCCAACCGCTCGGCGGAAGATGTTCCA
>JBDKEO010000138.1:0-4147 GCA_039795205.1 Actinomycetota bacterium | reverse complement strand
CGACTAGTCGAAATCAGGCGAATGCGGCGTAGCCGTCGCGTTCGAGCACGTCAGCGAGCTCAGGCCCGCCACTCTTCACGATCCTGCCCTTGGCGAGGATGTGCACGAAGTCGGGCTTGAGCTCTTCGAACAACCGGCTGTAATGCGTGATCACGAGCACGCCGAGGTTCGTCTCCTTTGTGGCGTCCTCCACGCGCTTGGCACAGTCGCGCAATGCGTCGATGTCGAGACCCGAATCGAGCTCGTCGAGAATCGCGATCTTTGGTCGCAGCACCGCCATCTGCAGTGTTTCGTTGCGCTTCTTTTCGCCTCCCGAGAAGTCGACGTTCACCGCACGCCTCACGAGATCACGATCGAAGTGGATGCGCTCGGCTTCGGCTTCGATCAGGTCGTCGAGGGACTTTTTCGTCGCGCCACGCGCAACGAGTGCCTCGCTCAACACTTCTTGCAGCATCACACCAGGCACCTCGGTCGGGTACTGCATAACCAGATGCAAACCAGCAACGGCTCGCTCCCACGTTGCCATCTTCAACACATCTACGCCGTCGAGCGTCACAGAACCGCCGGTCACCTTGTAACCGGGCTTGCCCATGATCGCGGCCGACAACGTCGACTTGCCTGCACCGTTCGGTCCCATCACCGCATGCACCTCGCCACTGCGGATGGTGAGCGAGAGTCCGTTGAGGATTTGGTTGCCTGCTACCGATACTCCCAAGTCACGAATCTCGAGCACGCTCATTTCGTCACCTCCACGATCACGCGACCGTTCTCAACACGCGCCACATACACCGGCACGGGCTGGGTAGCGGGCAGAGTGCTCGGCACCCCAGTCTCCAAGCTGAACGAGCTGCCGTGGCGTGGGCACTCCAACTCCTTGGTGTCGCACAACACTTCGCCTTCGGACAGCGACACGTCTGCATGGCTGCATCGATCACCGATCGCATACACGTTGTCGTCGATGCGCACAAGAGCGATCTCGTGCCCCTTCACGCGCACTCTGCGCACGGTGCCTGGCGCGATTTCACTGAGCGCACACACGTCGGAGCTCATGAGTTCACCCCCAACTTCTCGATCACTCCCTTGCGCACGTCGGCAAGCAAGGCAGATTCGGGCAAGCGCGCAATTACGTCTTCGAAGAAACCGAACACCACGAGGCGCTCGGCAACCTCGGGCGGCACGCCGCGGCTCTCCAAGTAGAAGCGCTGCTCTTCGTCGATCGGGCCCACCGTGGAGGCGTGGCTGCACTTCACGTCGTTCGTCTCGATTTCCAGGTTGGGCACGCTCTCGGCCCAAGCACCGCTCGAAAGCGTGAGGTTGCGGTTGGTTTGGAATGCCTCGGACTTGCCTGCATTCTCGGCAATGCGGATGAGTCCGGTGTACACACTCTTGGCCGAGTCCTTCACCGCACCCTTGAACAACAAGTCGCTGTGCGTGCGGGGTGCCTCGTGCACCTGCAACGTGCGGAAATCGTGCATCTGGCTTGCATCGGCGAAGTACAGCGCGGTTTGCTCTGAGCTTGCTCCCTGACCAACCAGTCGAACTTCGGCGCGCATGCGCGCGTAGTCGCCACCGAGAGCAACGGTGAACAAGCGCACCGTGCTATCGCGCTCACCCACTGCCATCTGATGACCGATCTGCCATGTCTTGCGACCGAGTTCGTTCACCACCAGGTACGTCACACGTGCGGCTTGCGCTGCCCGCACTTCGAGGACCGGCAAGACGAGCGAGTCGATGTCATCGTCGGAGACGAATCGCTCCACCACCACGATCTCGGAGTTCTCGGCCGCATCGATCACCAGTCGCGGGCGGGCGATGATGCCCGACTCTGCAATGCGGTGCGTCACCGTCACCATCGTCGAATGCGCGCCGCCGATTGGCGTGGTGAGCGCAGTCAACTGCGGTGCTTCACCGTTCATCGTGGCGAACACATCGGGGTCACTCGTCATCGCCACACCCGGTGCACCTTTTTGAATGCCATCGGCGCCTACGACAGTGGTCTCGGCCATGCCGTCGCGGTAGCGGGCGAGATCGAGTTCGTTGATCCGGCTGTAGCGCCAAATTTCTTCGTCGATGGTGGGGAGTGTGAGCGCAGTCATCTATTTCTTCTTCTTGTTCTTCTTGTCTTTGTTTTTCTTCTTGTTCTTGCGCTTGTCGTTCAAGTCATCCAGCACATCGCCAACAGCTGCATTGATGATCGCGGCCGCCTCATCCAGCACCGCTGCCGCACTGCCATCATCGAGGCTGGCGGGCTCCACCGGTGTCACTGGAGGCACGAGCGAACCGTGCGCCCACGCAACATCGACCAAGCGGCGCTCGTACTTCTCGCAGTTCTCGGGGCACCGCCACGGCGCATCGGGGGCAAGGCCGAGGTTGCACTTCCGCACCGTGTCGCCGTTGGCATACGAGCGACTCTCAAAGTGCTTGCACTCAGTGCGCATGGGCATGGTCGTAATCCCTCGCGAGAACGGTTCGGCTCAGCCGACCGAGCCTTCCATCTGCAACTCGATCAGGCGGCTCCACTCCACGGCGTATTCCATGGGCAAGGTGCGGGTGACGGGCTCGATGAATCCGTTCACCACCATGCCCATCGCCTGCTCCTGCGAAAGACCACGGCTCATCAAATAGAACAACTGCTCGTCGGCAATCTTCGACACCGTGGCCTCGTGGCCGATCTGCGCGTCACGCTCGCCCACTTCCATGTACGGGAAGGTGCGGCTCTCGGAGTTCTCGTCCAAGATCAGCGCATCACATTGCACGTGGCTCTTGCAACCAGTTGCATCTTCCTCCACGCGAACGAGTCCGCGATACGTGGTGATGCCACCGTCCTTCGAGATCGACTTGGAGACGATCTTCGATGACGTCTCTGGCGCCGCGTGCACCATCTTGGCGCCCGCATCCTGGTGCTGGCCTGCACCGGCATACGCCACCGACAGCACTTCACCCGTGGCCTTCGGTCCGACGAGGTACACGCTCGGGTACTTCATCGTCAGCTTCGAGCCGATGTTGCCGTCGATCCACTCCATGTGACCCTCGGCCTCCACGCGTGCGCGCTTGGTGACGAGGTTGTACACGTTTGGTGACCAGTTCTGGATGGTGGTGTACGTCACGTGTGCGCTCGGCTTCACCACGATCTCGACCACGGCGGAGTGCAAAGCGTCGTTCGTGTACACCGGCGCCGAACAACCTTCGATGTAGTGCACCTTTGAACCTTCGTCGGCGATGATCAACGTGCGCTCGAACTGTCCAGCGTTCTCACTGTTGATGCGGAAGTACGCCTGCAACGGCATCTCGCACTCCACGCCTGGCGGCACGTAAATGAACGAACCACCCGACCACACGGCGGTATTCAGCGCGGAGAACTTGTTGTCGGCCATCGGAATCACCGAGCCGAAGTACTGCTTCACGAGGTCCGGGTACTCGCGCAACGCGGTGTCCATGTCGCAGAACAAGATGCCCTGTTCCTCCAACTCCACGCGGTTGCGGTGGTACACCACTTCGCTGTCGTACTGCGACGTGACACCGGCGAGATATTTGCGCTCGGCTTCGGGAATCCCGAGCTTCTCGTAGGTCTGCTTCATCTGCTCCGGCAGGTCGTCCCATTCGTCGGTCTGAGCGGCAGCGGGCTTCAAGTAGTAGTAGATGTCGTTGAAGTCGATGTCGGGCATGTTCACGCTAAACCACGGCAACATCGGCTTCTTCTCGAACGTGCGCAACGAGCGAAGGCGGATTTCGCGCATCCACTTCGGCTCGCCCTTCCACCACGAGATCTGCTCGATCACATCGGTGTTCAAGCCCTTCTCGGGCACGAAGGCGTATTCGGTCTCGTCGCTCCAACCGAGCGAGTACTTGCTGAGATCCAGATCGAATGCGGTCATTGTGGGTGAACTCCAGAACCTTGGGGGCTGAATTTCTACTACGCAGATAGTAACAATTGCCCCCCGAAAGCCCTCATCCAGCCAAGGAAATAGGGCCACGGGTAGGGTCAATTGCCCCATGGAACGCTTCGGACTCGTCGGACTGCCCAACGCCGGCAAGTCATCCCTCTATAACGCGCTCACGGGCGGCGCGGCGCTGGCCGCCCCCTACCCGTTTGCCACCAAGGACCCGAACATTGGCGTTGCCAAGGTGCTCGACCCGCGGCTCGATG
>JBDKEO010000158.1:0-9771 GCA_039795205.1 Actinomycetota bacterium | reverse complement strand
GATTCAGTGACGGTTCGATCGGCGCCTGGCTGGAGCGCGTGAACGATCTCGCCGGCGGGACCACTTGGACCGTGGGCTTGGCTCCGCACAGCGTGCGTGCCGTTCATCCCGGTGAGTTGCACGAAGTTGCTCACGGTCGAGGCTCGAGAGTCGTCCACCTGCACGTGTCTGAGCAGCCGGCCGAAAACGAAGTGTGTCTGCGATTGACGGGGAAGACGCCGACCGAGGTGCTCCACGATGCGGGATTGCTCGGGCCGCACCTCACCGCAGTGCATGCCACACACTTGACTGACCAAGACATTGCGCTGCTCGGTGGATCAAGGTCGAACATCTGCATGTGTCCCACCACGGAGCGCGACTTGGCGGATGGAATCGGTCCTGCCAGCAGGTTGGTGGGAGGTGGATGTGTGATGTGTCTCGGTTCCGACTCGCACGCCGTGATCGACCTCTTCGAAGAGGCGCGCGCCGTGGAGCACGATGAGCGATTGATCACCGGGAAGCGAGGAATCCACTCACCCGCAAGTTTGTTGGAGGCTGCAACACGTGGTGGCGAGATCTCGCTCGGTTGGGATGCGGCAAGAGGTGTGGGCGTGCGCGTTGGCGCAAAGGCCGATTTGATCGCGCTCGACCTCGACACCGTGCGCCTGGCCGGGTTCGAGTCGAAGTCGGCTGCGGCGCACATCGTGCACGCGGCGGCGCCGGCCGACGTGCGGGACGTGTGGATGGGCGGTGAACAGGTCGTGAGCAATCGCGAACACCGACGACTCGGTGACGTTGCGGCCCGACTGCGGTCGGCAATTGAGACGCTTGGTACCCTGTAACTCGTCATGGCAGTGCTTCCCATCGCCAAAGTCGGTCACCCCGAGTTGCGAATCGTGGCCAAGGAGGTGACACAAGAAGAACTCGCGTCCGCCGAGGTACAGACCTTCATCGATGACCTGATCGAGACGATGCGTCATGCCAATGGCGCTGGTCTGGCCGCCACCCAGGTGCTCCGCCACCAGCGCATTTGTACCGTAGAGGTGCGCGACAACCCGCGGTACCCCTACAAGCCGAACATTCCGCTCACGATCCTCGTGAACCCCGTGCTCACGCCGCTCGATGACGACAAGTTCGCCAACTACGAGGGTTGTCTCTCTGTGCCTGGGATTCGTGGTCTGGTGATGCGCAACACTCGGTTGCGTGTTCAAGCGTGGGATCGCCACGGCAACCAGATCGACGAAGAGGTGCGCGGTCTGAAGGCCTGCACCTACCAGCACGAAGTCGATCACTTGGATGGTCTGTTGTTCCTTGATCGCGTGCTCGACCCGACGACGCTTGCCACGTGGGAGGCATTCGACGAATTCCACAAGAGCGCATTCGTCGAGCGAGTCACCGCGCTCGTCGCCAAACACGGCTCCTGATGTTCGCCGTCGGCGGGATCGGACATCTCGTCACCAACGATCCGACTTTGGGCGAGGGCCAACTAGGTGTCATTCGTGACGCTGCCATCGTGGTGGGAGACGATGGCCTGATCTCCTGGGTCGGTCCATCCAGTGAAGTGGAGCATCACTCATCTGGGCGCCCCATGAATGTCGGTGGGCGAGCGGTGATTCCCGGATTCGTCGACAGTCACACCCACCTCGTGTTTGCGGGCGATCGTGCGAGTGAGTTTGCTGCGCGTATGGCAGGCGAGCCCTACAAAGCCGGTGGCATTCGCACCACGATGGCCGCAACTCGCGCCGCAACGAACGACCAGCTTGTGGCCAACGCTCATCGACTCGCCAGTGAAGCACTTGCCTCGGGAACGACGACCATCGAAGTGAAGTCGGGCTACGGGCTATCAGTTGCCGATGAGGCACGATCTCTGGAAGCTGCGCGGTCAGTAACCGAGGAGACGACCTTTCTCGGTGCGCACGTGGTGCCACCCGACGTCGATGCTGATGCATATGTCGATCTTGTTTGCGGTGAGATGTTGAGTGCATGCGCTGCACATGCACGATGGATCGACGTGTTTTGTGATCGTGGAGCATTCGACGTCGATCAGGCACGAAAGATTCTCGAGGCGGGCGTGCAGGCAGGGCTCGGCACTCGAATTCACGCCAATCAGCTGCAGCAAGGTGGAGGAATTGCACTAGGAGTGGAAATGGGTGTTGCCTCGTGTGATCACTGCACCCATGTGTCTGACCATGACATCGAGTTGCTCGCAGGTGCCCGAGACACCACCGTGGCGACACTGTTGCCCACTGCCGAGCTCTGTACACGTTCGCCTTTCCCGAATGCTCGCCGACTCATCGATGCGGGCGTGACGGTGGCGCTGGCTTCTGACTGCAACCCTGGTTCGTCCTACACCTCGTCGATGCCCCTCGTCGTGGCGCTCGGGGTGATCTCGATGGGGATGACATGTGACGAGGCCGTGTGGTCTGCGACGATGGGGGGTGCCAAGGCTCTCCGGCGAGCGGACGTTGGTGGGATTGCCCCGGGCATGCGCGGGGATCTGGTGGTGCTGGAGGCAGCGAGCCACGTACATCTCGCCTATCGACCTGGCGTGAACCTCGTCTCGGCGGTGATTCGCGGTGGGCAGGTGGTTTCTGGTGCGCTCGACGCATGACGAGAAGTGGTACGGACAACTAGATTTTCCTCCATGACGACGAAGCGAGGTCTGATTCTCAACACGAAGGGTGAGTGGCGCACCGTTGCCGTCATCATTGCGGTCTACGTGGGAACGATCGCCGTGGCGGGTTATCACGAACGACTCGGGGGCTGGCTCACCGTGTTGTTGCTCGCCTGGTTTGGTGCGTGGCACTTGAGCATGCAGCATGAGCTGTTGCACGGGCATCCCTTCTCGAAGTCGTGGATGAATGACGCCGTGGCGAGTGTTCCGCTGACACTGTGGATCCCGTTCATGATGTTCAAGCCCGACCATCTCGAACACCATCGAACGGATCTGACTACACCCGGTATCGACAACGAGTCGTTCTACGTTGACCCGAAGGACTGGGAGAAAATGGGCCCGCTACGTCGTGGTTACTACTGGGCCAATCGCACGATCCTGTTTCGGATCTTTGTCAACACCATCGTGAGCACGTGGCAGTACCACGCGTGGAAGTTGCGCATGGTCGCGAAGGGTGATCGTCAGACGATCAATGCGTATCTCTTGCATCTCTTGTTGCTCGTGCCGACCATCTGGTTGGTCGTGGGTGTGGCCGGAATGCCGCTCTGGCAGTACGCACTCGGTGTCACATACGGGGGACGTGTGCTCAACGCGATCCGTCCATTTCCCGAGCATAAGTACCAAGAGGGCGTGGAGCTGCGCACTGCGATGATCATGGCGGGCCCTGTCATGAGTTTGTTGATGTTGAACAACAACCTCCACGTACCGCACCATGATGAGCCTGCTCAGCCTTGGTACGAATACCGCAAGGTGGCCAAGAGGGTGAACGCGGAACAGCGTGCCGAAGAAGCTGGCCTGATGTATCGGGGCGGTTATCTCGAGGTGTTCCGCAAGTATTCCTTCAAGCCAGTGGACGCCCCGATTCGCCAATCGGCATAAATGCAAAGGACCCGCCGGTCTGACGACCGACGGGTCCTTTGACTGAAGCCTTAGGCGCGGAGGCCCTTGCTGACCATCGAGACGACGGCATCCTTGACCGGGATCATGCCGAGCACGATCGCACCGTTGACGATGTGGCCGAGCCAACCACTCCACATGGAGGTGTCGAGTCCGCTCATCCAGGCGCCTACGGCGTTGTAGTCAATGACGTACATCATCAATACGGCGATGATGAGGTTCCACAAGGCTCCCACGATCGGGATCTTGCGGATGATGGCACTCAAGCCGACCACGCCCAGAACCGTGTCAACCACGTTCTGAACTGCGCCAAGCAGGATTGCCAACAGGAGGAGTGCTCCAAGGGTGTACATGATGTTTGTTCCTCGTTTCTGCGGTCCCCAGGGCCGCAGAAACGACCGTAAACACGCTGAGTGTGCGGGTGGTGGATTTCACCACATTGCAAATTGCGAGCCTTGATTGAGTGGGTCTCGGTCGATTGTTACGAATTCGCTACGGCTGTTTCAGGCGATGAATTAGGGTTCTCGTTGATGGAGCACGTCGATGTCGTCGTGGTGGGGGCAGGAATCAGCGGCATCGGTGCCGCGTATCACCTGCAAACCATGTCCAAAGACAGGAGCTTCGTCGTGTTGGAGGCTCGCCAGGACATTGGCGGTACATGGGATCTCTTCCGGTACCCGGGCGTGCGATCCGACAGCGACATGTACACCCTCGGCTACCAGTTCAAGCCGTGGACGAACGCCAAGTCGATTGCGGACGGCCCGGCGATCCTGGAGTACCTCCGCGAGACGGTACGAGAGTTTGGAATCGATCGTCACATTCGCTTCGGGAGGCGGGTGACGGCCGCATCGTGGTCGTCTGAGCGTGGAGTATGGATTGTCTCCGTGGACGATGAGCAGGGTGCATCGAGCCAGATCTCGTGCAACTTCCTGTTCATGTGTGCGGGCTATTACTCGTACAGATCGGGCTACCGCGCAGAAATCCCCGGCATCGACAATTTCAAGGGAGTGGTGGTGCACCCGCAGTTCTGGCCGAGGGATCTCGACTACGCGGGTAAGCGAGTGGTGGTGATCGGATCCGGCGCGACCGCAATGACCATCGTTCCCGCGATGGCACGTGACGCGGCACATGTGACGATGATCCAGAGGTCGCCGACTTACGTGGTGGCGCGACCAGATGTGGACAAAATCGCTCTGTTCATGCGCAAGGTCCTGCCAGAGAAACTCGCTTATCGCCTCATCCGACTCAAGAACACGTCCGTGCAGCAACTGTTCTATGGGCGGATGCGCAAGTACCCGAAGGAGGCGAAGCAGCGACTGATCGACATGGTGCGTGAACGTGTGGGTGACTCGGTCGACGTCGACCGCCACTTCACGCCCACGTACAACCCGTGGGATCAGCGGCTGTGTCTCCTGCCGAACGGCGACTTCCTCGACGCGTTGAAGGAGGGGACCGCTTCCATCGTCACTGACACGATCGCAGGTTTCGATGACAATGCCATTCGATTGAGTTCGGGTGAGGTCATTGAGGCCGACATCGTGGTGACTGCGACCGGACTGCAGCTCGTGGTGCTCGGTGAGGCACAATTCGACATTGACGGGAAGCCACTCGACTTTGCACGGACATTTTCGTACAAGGGGCTCGGTTTTTCTGGCGTTCCCAACCTCGTGACCTCGTTCGGCTACATCAATGCGTCGTGGACGCTGAAGTCGGATCTGACGTGCGAGTACGTCTGCCGCCTTCTCAACCACATGCGTGATACGGGAACACAGGTATGCACGCCGACACTGCGCCCCGGCGAGGAGTCAATGCCGCGTCGTCCATGGATAGATGGCTTCACGCCCGGGTACATGCTTCGCGACATGCACCGTTTCCCCAGCCAAGGGGATCGGGAGCCGTGGTTGAACCCGCAGAATTTCAAGAAAGACGTGGAGTTGTATCGCCATGCCACGGTGGACGACGGCGTGATGCAATTCTCCAAGGTTCTAGCCCCGACGCCATGACATCAGGGCAGTTGGGGGCGTGGTCGCCCTTCCGGATCGGGCTGTATCGCGCCTTGTGGTTCGCCAACCTGGGCATCAACTTGGGTTCATTCACCCACATCACGGCTGCGGGCTGGACGATGACCTTGCTCACTGATTCGGCAGTCCTGGTGGGAGCAGTGCAGACCGTGTGGGCCGTGCCCGGGTTCCTTCTTGCCCTGCACTCGGGAGCGATCGCTGATGAGTTCGATCGGCGCCGAGTCGTGGCGATCTCGCAGACCTTTGCCATCGTCTTCGCAGTCGGGATTGCGCTCATGCAGTGGAACGATCTCTTGACGCCGGGGGTACTCCTCGGCGCCACGCTCGCCGAGTCGATTGCCCTCACGATTGGCACGCCCGCGATGATCGCAATGACGCCACAGGTGGTGGGACCGGAACGACTGCACCAAGCGCTCGCACTCGACTCGACGACCCGTTACTTGGCCCAGGCCATTGGACCAGCCATTGCCGGAGCGGTGATCGCATTCATCAACATCGGTGCCGTCTACATGTTGAACGCCATTGCGCTCGTGTGGGTGGTGCTCCTCGCCTCGTCGGGCCGATTGCCCGAAGCAGTGCGGGGAGAGCGATCCAAGGTGTCGAAGTCGATTGCTGACGGTCTGAGGTTCGTGATGTCGAGGGTCGAGCTGCGCAACAACCTCATTCGACTGCTCGTAGCGAGCATCGTTTCGGCATCGGTGATCGCACTGCTGCCCTTGATGGCGAAAGACAACCTGGGCATGGACGCGAGTGGCTATGGCGCTCTCTATGCGTCCGTGGGTGTCGGCGCCGTGATCATCGTCTTGGTACTGCCAAGCATCCGTCGTCGTTTGTCGGAGGAATCCCTCGTGCAGTGGTCGTCAGTGGTATGGGCCGCCAGCATCGCGGGCGCTGCGACCACTCGCGTGGCTGTGTTTGCAATGGTTCTGCTCGGTTTTGCTGGTGCTGGTTTGATGGCGATGATGAACGTCCTCTTCACCTCCTTTCTGTCTCGGTTGGAGGACTGGGTTCGCGGACGCGGCTCTTCCATTTCGATGTTTGCTGCATGGCTCGGCGCGTCGGCTGGCTCCATCTCATGGGGAGCGCTTGCAGGCGGTAGCTCGGTGACCGTGTCGCTCGTCGTGTCCGCCGGCGCGATGGTGTTGACCACGTGGCTCGGCAAAGCCACGCTGCCGATTTTTAGAGCTGCAAACTCTTGATCTCGAGGAACTCCTCGAATCCGTGGCGGCCTAGTTCGCGGCCGTAACCAGACTGCTTGTAGCCACCGAACGGAGCATTGACGTTGAATCGTCCATTGTTGACTTCCACCTGGCCAGTGCGGAGGCGCTTGGCGATCGACATGGCACGGTCCTTGTCGGCAGCCCACACGCCACCGGCCAAGCCGTACACGGTGTCGTTGGCGATGCGTACCGCATCCTCGTCGTCGGTGTAGGGGATGATGCACAGCACCGGCCCGAAGATCTCTTCCTGGGCGATCGTCATCGAGTTCTTCACGTTGCTGAACACGGTGGGACGCACGTAGTAGCCCGTGGCGAGACCCTCCGGCGCGCCGAGGCCGCCTGCGATGATCGTGGCGCCTTCGTCGATGCCCTTCTGGATGTATAACTGCACGCGGTCGCGCTGGGCCGATGAGGCGAGTGGTCCGAGATGTGTTCCCTCGGCGTTCGGGTCACCAACCACCATGCCGCCAGCCGCCATGGCGGCAGCCTTCTCGGCATCAGCGAGGCGGGTCGCAGGTACGAGCATGCGCGTGAGCGCTGAACAAGTTTGTCCGCTGTTGAGGAATGCTTTGCCGACTCCGGCCATCACTGCCTGGGCAAATGTGTCGTTGTCGAGGTCGTCGCAGATGATGTTGGCCGACTTGCCGCCGAGTTCGAGTGCCACCTTCTTCACTGTCTCTGCTGCCACTTGCGAAACGCGTCGACCAGCTCGCGTGCTTCCCGTGAACGACACCATATCGATGTTGGGGTGAGCGGCAATCGCTTCGCCGACAACGGGGCCAGTACCCGTGACCATGTTGAACACGCCCTTCGGCAGACCGACGCCATCGATGATCTCAGCCAGCATGAACGCATCGAGTGGAGCGACCTCGCTCGGCTTCAGCACCACGGTGCAACCCGCGGCCATGGCGAAGGCGACCTTCGCCGCAATCTGATGCAACGGGTAGTTCCACGGCGTGATGCAGCCGACGACGCCGATCGGCTCGCGGACGACGAGTGATGAACCCACCTCTTCCTCATACGTGAAGGATTGGGCAACGGCTGCAGCCTGCTTGAACGAATTGATGGGCAATCCCACCTGTACGAGCTTGGAAAGCATCGCGTTCATGCCCGTTTCCTTGGAGATGATCGCCGCGATTTCGTCCATGCGTGCGGCCAAACCATCACCGATCTTGTCGATGTAGGAGGCGCGTTCGGCTGGAGTCAGCGCCGACCAGGAGGGAAATGCGGCGGCTGCAGCCTTGGCAGCGGTGTCAACGTCCTGGGCGTTGCCCTCAGGTATGGCGCCCATCACTTCCTCGGTGATCGAGTCGAATACCTGAATCGACCCATTTCCGTTTGGCTTGACCCAAGCCCCGTTCACGTAGATCTTGTCGTGAGCAATCATCATGCGCTCCTTTGTCCAGGGCTCATTGTGGCACAGGCTCGCCGAGCCATTCCTGTCCGGGGAAGTCCGCACCTTTCACTAATCTTGAGCCGTTACGAATCCAGGAGGGCCACCAGTGAATACGGAACAGTCGACCAAGATGCGCTCGGGCAAGGGCTTCATTGCTGCCCTCGATCAGAGTGGTGGCAGTACGCCAAAGGCCTTGAAGCTCTATGGCATCGAGGAGTCCGAGTATTCGGGCGACGACCAGATGTTCGACCTGATTCACGGCATGCGTACCCGAATCATCAAGAGCAAGTCGTTTGGTGGCGATCGAGTACTCGGCGCGATTCTTTTCGAAGGCACCATGGATCGCGCGATCGACGGCACGCCCACCGCGCAGTACCTGTGGGAGAAGAAGGGCGTGATTCCGTTCCTGAAGGTGGACAAGGGTCTTGCCGATGAGGCGGACGGCGTACAGGTGATGAAGCCGATGCCCGAACTCGATGGGTTGCTGGCCAAGGCAGTGAAAGCCGGAATCTTCGGCACCAAGATGCGTTCGGTCATCAAGCAGGCCAACGCGACGGGCATCAAGGCCGTGGTGGCTCAACAGTTCGCAGTGGGTCGTCAGATCCTGGCTGCCGGTCTCGTACCGATCATCGAGCCCGAAGTGGACATCAAATGCCCGCAGAAGGCCGAAGCAGAGAAACTATTGAAGGCAGAGATCCTCGCCGAGTTGGCCAAACAACCAGCCGACCAACCGATCATGCTCAAGCTCACTCTGCCCGAAGAGGACGGCTTCTATACCGACCTCGTCAGCCATGCTTCGGTTCTTCGGGTAGTGGCGCTGTCGGGTGGCTACTCCCGCGACGAGTCGAATGCCCGGCTCGCACGCAACAAGGGAGTGATTGCGAGTTTCTCGCGCGCCCTCACCGAAGGCCTCTCGGCCAAGCAGTCGGAGTCCGAGTTCGACTCGATGCTGGACTCCACGATCGCCAGCATCTACGCGGCTTCGATCACCTGACCAGGTCTGCCACACCCCTCCACGACACTCTCCCTAGGCCCCGTGTGGGGCATGAACGGGATGCCCTTCAGTGGGGCGACAATAGGAGACGATGATGTGGAAAAAGCTGGTGGTCCTCTCTCTGATGGTGTCCGCGCTATTCACCGTTGGCGCTACGAATGCGAATGCAGAGGGTGAGTCGATCGACTACTCCAAGGTTCTGCAGATCTACATGCCAGGCGCGCAATGGAGTTTGAACGGAGACGGTTGTTGTGACCAGTTGACGATCCACGATGGTTCGGCCAAACCGACGAAAGCCGAACTTGACGCTTTCTGGCAGAACCGTGTCGCCAGCGGGGCACCACTCACGCCGCCACCGCCACCGCCCACACCAATACCGGATTCGTTGAGTCTCGATTATTCGAAGATTTTGTCGCGTCGTTTCCCGGGTATGCAGTGGAGTTTGAACGGGGATGGTTGTTGTGACCAGTTGACGATCCACGATGGTTCGGCCAAACCGACGAAGGCGCAGCTCGACGCAATGTGGTCGAGTGTGGAGCAGGAGATCCTCGCCGAGATGCAGGCTGCCTACCGCGCCGCCACAGGTGGGT
>JBDKEO010000148.1:0-7169 GCA_039795205.1 Actinomycetota bacterium | reverse complement strand
CAGCCCCCTTTTTCATGTCACAGTTGGACCCATGCAGGTTGTGTACGTCGCCGTTGCAGGAGCAATCGGGGCGTTGTGCCGGTGGCAACTGGGCTCACTCTTCCCGACCAAAGGTTTTCCGTGGGCAACTCTCGGAATCAATCTGAGTGGCACATTCCTGCTCACGCTCGTGCTCACTGGCCCACTCACAGCTCGGCTGAGTGAAACTTCTCTTGTCGCCATAACCATCGGCCTTCTGGGTAGTTACACCACGTTTTCCACCTTCGGACACGAGACGTTCACGCTTTTGCGCACCGACCGAGTCACCTTGGCAGTCGCTTATGCCGTGGTTTCTCTGATCGGCGGCGTGATGTTCGCCGCACTCGGCTACACGGTCGGCAAACAACTCACCTAACCGTCTTCGTACTACTTTTGCGAGAGTGCCTCTCGCTCGCCGATCGGATTCCGACCCCCGATCGCTGGGCAGCAACTTCCGACACGTGTGGTTGTCGATCCTCGTCTCCAGTAGCGGCGATGGCATGTTCCTTACCGCGTTTCCCCTTCTCGCAGCCTTGTTGACCAAGGACCCCGTACTCATCGCCGGCGTCACGATTTCCACTCGACTCCCGTGGTTGCTTTTTTCACTGCCCACCGGCGCCATTGCCGACAGGATGAATCGTCGGCGCCTGATGATTGGTGCAACCAGCGCACGAATGATCATCGTCGCTCTGCTCGCCATCGCGATCATCGCAGGGGTAGTGAACATCTGGATGCTGTTCGTCGCCGCATTCACCCTCGGCGTGTTCGAGACACTCCATGTGAATGCTGCACAAGCAATCCTTCCGTCGCTCGTCGAGGAACGACATCTCCTCACTGCGAATGCGCGCTTCTCCACCGCCCAAATCGTGTCCACCCAATTCATCGGCCCACCCGCTGGAGTGGCTCTCTTCACCACGGCACGTTCGCTCCCGTTCGTCGCCAACGCCGTCACGTTTGGCCTTGCCGCAATTCTCGTTGCACTCGTTCCACACCGCCCCACTGCCGAACGATCACCATCGAGGTTCCGCGACGACATCTTGGAAGGGTTGCGCTTCATGCGTGACTCGAAGGCGCTCCGCCGACTCACTGAGATCGTGGCGGTCATCAACTTCTTCTATTTCGCAGCTGCTTCCCTGTTCGTTCTGTACGTGGAGGATCTGCTCGATAGTGGAGAGGTCGTCTTCACCGCGCTTTCGGTGGGGGCTGCCATCGGCACGGTGATCAGTCGGTTCTTCGTCGATGGCACGACACGTCGGTTCGGGTTCACACGAACCATCTCCTTGTCCATGTGGCTGTGGGGTGTGGCCACCGTCGGCCTGGCTCTCGCCCTTCACCCCGTGTTCGCCGTGAGCATGAGCGTCGTTCTCGGGTTTGGCACTGGTTTGTGGATTGCCGTCAACTCGACATTGCGTCAACAGTTCACCCCCGATCGCCTGCTCGGGCGAATGAACGCAGCCTTTCGCATGATCTCGTGGGGCGTCGTGCCCTTTGGCGCCTTGTTCGGCGGTGTGCTCGCGCGTTTGTTCGACGTTCGCGCTCCGTTCATCGCCGCTGCAGTGGCGACGATGGCAGCGGCGATCTTCGCGCGCAGACTCCTTCGTCCCGTTGACGAACTTCTCGGCGACAAAACTTCACGGTGACCTCGTTCGCTTCAGCGAACCTGCTTGACTACATCCGTGCCCCTGTTCAAGCCGCTCACTCCACTGCGCCGCTCGATCATGCTCTCCACGTGGGGGCTGTTTGCAGGACTGAGTTTCGTGATGCTCTCAGGCGGCATCTTCAGCACGCTCCTCGGCGTACGAGCCGAACTCGAGGACTTGCCCACCATTCTCAGCGGTTCGCTCGGCACCTCGTACTACGCAGGGTTCCTCCTCGGTTCGTGGTACACGCTGCGTGCACTTGCACAAGTGGGTCACATTCGCGCATATGCGGCACTCGCAGCACTCACCTCTTCTGCCATCATCCTCGCCGGTCTCTCCGATCAGCCGGTGCTGTGGATCGCCATGCGCTTGATCACCGGCTTCTGTTTTGCCGGAATCTACGTCGTTGCTGAATCGTGGTTGCACGGTTTGGCCACCAACACTTTCCGCGGTCGACTACTCGCCGTGTACTCAGGGCTCGTCGTCGGCCTGTACGGCATCGGCCAATTGCTTGTGTTCAGTTTCGACGCGCAGTCAATTACTGGTTTTGCGATCTCGGCCGTCATCATGTCGCTTGCGGTGATTCCCGTCGCCATGTCGGAGCAGGCCACTACTCCACAAGCAGAAAAGATCTCGCCGATGTCGATGAAGGAATTGGCGCGCACCGTTCCAACCGGAATGGGCACCATGGTGCTCGTCGGCTTGGCCCACGGCGGCATGCTCGGCCTCGCCGCGATCTATGCCACACGCGAAGGGTTGAGCATCGGCCGCGTCGGTGTGTTCCTTGCTGCCATTCAGATCGGCGGCATGGTGATGAGCTGGCCCATTTCTGCAGCCTCCGATCAGATCGATCGCCGCGTAATCGGCGTGGTGGCGTGCCTCGGAACGATGGGCTCTGCCGCGCTCCTCTTCATCCAGCCCGTCACCAGTTGGTGGACGATGGTCACCGTGCTGGCGATGGGCGGATTCAGCGCCCCGCTCTACGCGGTTGCCGGCTCGTATACCAATGACTGGATTTCAGAAGAACATCTGAACGCTGTCGCATCCAAACTGGTGACGTTGTACGGATTTGGGGCAATGATCGGCCCGATCATCGCTGCCCTGTTCATGGATGCGCTCGGAACCGACGGTTTCGTCTGGTCGATCATCGTGTTCCATTTCGTGATAGTGCTCTTCCTCGTCTATCGCATTCGCGCGTGGCATGCTCCGCTGATGACGAAGTCATGGACAGAGGTGTCTGTTCCAGCGCGCGCATTCTTCATTCCCGCCACCATCGTCTCGGTGGGAATTCGCAGGCGACGCAACGACGACTAATTGATCGGCTCGGGGCCGAGCAGGTCCCATCTGTTTCCAGAGAGATCTTCGAAAATCGCCACGCGTCCATAAGGCTCGTCTCTCGGTTGCGTCACGAATCGCACACCAGCAGCAATCATTCGCGCGTATTGCTCGTCAAAGTCATCCACCCGCAGAAAGAAGGCCACCCGACTTCCAAGTTGGCTCCCGAGGCGGGAGCGGTCTTCCTCGGTCTTCACCTCCGAAAGCACGATGCTCGTCTCGCCCGCCGGAGGTGTTACCACCACCCAACGTCGGGGCTTGCCGAACTCGTCCACACCTGCTTCGTCCTGCAACAACTCGAATCCCAGCGCATCAACGAAGAAGCGGATCCCCTCGTCGTAGGTGGGCACCAGGATCGCAATTCGCTGTAAATGCACGTAGTTAAAGTAGCCGAGTGTCCGGCAATCTCCGCGAGAAGATTCTCGAACTCGCGATTAAGGTGATCGACGAATCGGGTGAACAAGCGATTCGCACCAATGCGCTTGCGATCGAGGCAGGCACCACACCACCCACGCTGTATCACTACTTCCACAGTCGTGAGGGCCTCATCGAAGAAGCCCAGGTAGAGCGATTCGTACGCAGTATCAGCGTCGACATCGACATCCTCGTCACTCAGTTGAAGAAAGCAAAGACAAAGGACGAACTACTCAGGGATATCGGCGAACTGTTTGCACGTCGTGATTCTGCCGAGCGTGCGTTGCTGCGCTGGCGTCGAGTAAATGCGGTCGGGGCCACATTCGCCCGGCCATCGCTAGCCAAGCGCATAGCCGAGGCGCACAACGAACTCATCACACGTGCTGCCCTCGCCCTCACTCCGTTTCAACGACAGGGCATCATTCGTCAAGACATCGATCTTCGGGCCGTAGTGGCCTGGTACAACGGCGCAGTGATGAGCAAGGCGCTCGTCAGCCTGCCGGGCAGTGACGTAGATGAAGAGCAGTGGGAACGCACCATGAATGAAGCGGTCCTGCACATCCTCCTCGCCGACTAGGCGACCATGCCAATGGCTTGACCAACCACTTCTGCTGCTTGCGTGCTATGACTTATTTACTGTGTATAGATAGTCTATAAAGCATGAAAACCCCCAAGTTTCGCCCCCTTGTCGCATGCTCGATTTTGATGATCACCTTCGGTTTCCCCGGAGTCCCCGATACAGCAGCATTCGGCTCGAGCGCAACGGTGAGCACCATCACCGGCCCTACGGGTAGCGATTCGTTTGGTTCGACTGGTGCCGCCACCAACGTCGTGGTCCTCGCCAACGGCAACGTAGTGATTGCCGATCCTGATTTTGACTCAGGTGTGTCGGACGTTGGAGCGGTGCACGTATACGACGGCACTACGTTTGATCGACTTTCCACCATCACTGGATCCACCGTTAACGACAGGGTTGGGGCTGGCTGGTCATCGACGGGCGTACCTGGAATTGTCACACTTCAGGGCTCGAGCAACTTCTTGATCGTCAGCACGGGATGGGACAGGATTGTCAGCGGCTCACCTCGGACCGACAACGGAGCGATTACCTGGGTGAACGGTTCAACTGGACTCCCGAGCAATACGACACAAAATGCCAGTAAGACCTACGAGGTATCCGTTGACAACAGTCTGGTGGGTGGAAGCTTCAACGGCGAAAGAGTGGGAAGCGGCGGCGTTGTATCTCTCATCAACGGCAATTATGTGGTGTCTACCCCCGAAACGAACCTTACGGTAGACAACGCTGGATATGTCACCTGGTGCAGTGGTTCTTCCCCTTGCACTGGCGTGATCAACACGTCAAATTCCCTCCACGGGAGCACCAGCCTCGATGAAGTCGGATCAGGTGGTGTGACGGCACTCAACAATGGCAACTACGTCGTCAGCAGTCCGAAGTGGAATGGAACTGTTGCCGACGTTGGCGCAGTCACCTGGTGCAACGGCACCACCGGATGCACCGGACCAGTAAGCGCCAGTAACAGTCTCGTCGGCAGCACCGCAAGCGACAGTGTCAGCTCCACCGGAGTAACCGCACTCACCAACGGCAACTACGTCGTCAGAAGTCCCCTGTGGAACGGAGCCGCGGCAGACGTTGGCGCAATCACCTGGTGCAACGGCACCACCGGATGCACCGGTGTTGCGGTGAGCTCCACCAACAGCCTCGTCGGCACCACCGCAAGCGACCAAGTCGGATCAAGCGGCGTAACCGCACTCACCAACGGCAACTACGTCGTAGTCAGCACCAACTGGGACAACGGAGCAACCGCGGACGTTGGCGCAATCACTTGGTGTAGCGGCGCCGCCGGATGCATCGGTGCCGTGAGTACCACCAATAGCTTTCACGGCACCACCGCAAGCGACCAAGTCGGATCAAGCGGCGTAACCGCACTCACCAACGGCAACTACGTCGTAGTCAGTCCATTGTTGGATGGCGTTGCCTCCGACACGGGCGCCGTCACCTGGTGCGACGGCGCCACTAGCGGAACACGCTGCGTCGGAGAGTTCCCCGCCAACCGCACCCTCATCGGCGGCACCATCAGCGACCAAGTCGGATCAAGCGGCGTAACCGCACTCACCAACGGCAACTACGTCGTCAGAAGTCCCCTGTGGAACGGAGCCGCGGCAGACGTTGGCGCAGTCACCTGGTGCAACGGCACCACCGGATGCACCGGTGTTGCGGTGAGCTCCACCAACAGCCTCGTCGGCACTACCGCAAGCGACCAAGTCGGATCGAGCGGCGTAACGGCACTAACCAACGGCAACTACGTCGTGAGCAGCCGATTGTGGAACGGCGCTACCGCAGACGTTGGCGCAGTCACCTGGTGCAACGGCACCACCGGATGCACCGGAGCAGTGAGTACCACCAACAGCCTCCATGGCAGCACCTCGTTCGATCAAGTGGGCAATTCGGGAGTAATCGATCTCGACAACGGCCACTACGTTGCACGGAGCTCTTCTTGGGACAACGGAGCAACCGCAGACGTTGGCGCAGTCACCTGGTGCAACGGCACCACCGGATGCACCGGAGCGGTAAGTACCGCCAACAGCCTCCACGGCAGCACCCTGAGTGACTCGGTGGGCGCAAACACTGCCACTCACATCACTTCAGGATCCCAAGAAGACAATCTGGCTCTCCGAACGCCACTGTGGAACAACCCCTCACCTGCTCTCACAGACGTGGGCGCCATCACACTCTTCAACACGTCAACTGCAGGCCCTCGGACTACGGGTCCGATCACCTCGTCCAACAGCGTATTGGGAACAGTTGCCTCACAAAGATTAGGGAATACGCAAGTCCCTCTGTTCGATTCGGTCAATGAACGCATTTACGTCTACAACGACAACGATGGCAACATCGTCACCGTGATCTCGTTCGTTCGGGTCGCAGCGGCAACTTCACCGAGTGGTGGCGCGTCTGCTGCAACCATTGCGACGACTACCGTGCCGCCTCCCACTTCAACAATTGCAACTCGTCCCCTGCGATCTTCGGTCACCGTTGCAGAGTTTGCGGACAGGTCTGCGCGGTTGACGACCGAACTCCGCCGTCAGGCACGCGTCGCACTGGCTCGACACCCCGAAGCAAAGACGGTGGTATGTCGTGGGTTCGTCAAGACCGAACAGTTGAATAACGAGCGCCTCGTAACGTTGGCACAGAATCGAGCTAATCGCGTGTGCGCCTATCTGCGCACCCTCAAGCCCTCTCTACAAACAACGGTGGTGCGAGGTGCAGCCACTGATGGCAGACGACGAGTGGTGCTCACCTTCCGCAACTAGACCCCCGGTTGCGGAAGGGTTGGCCCTAACGCTTTGACCGAGTTCGCGTGAGCAAGAGAGCTGAAGCATCGACTGCACGGCGGGTGCGGATACCAAGCACTCGTGCCAACCCATAGGTGGCGATTGCCACGATGATCGCGGCGACACCAGCAAGTCGAGAATCCACCACGTCCACTGCCGCGTACACCAACGCAACGAGAAGTGCCACCAACGCATTGGGTGCACTCGTCAACAGAATCCCTGGCACCTCGTCCTTGATCACTGAAACCAGTACGCCACCGCCTACCGCCGACACCACGCCCACGAACACTGCAGAAATCACGGGCAGTCCTTCACGCAACGCATACGCAGTCCCCGTGATGGCAAAGAGCCCCAACGCCAGCGCGTTCAACAGAGCCACCAGGAGGCGTGCACGTGTGATCAGGTTGCCCA
>JBDKEO010000134.1:0-18110 GCA_039795205.1 Actinomycetota bacterium | reverse complement strand
GAATGCAACGCAACCTGCGCATTCGGGCCCGAGTCAACTCGGCGATTCGTCGTGCCATGGAGCAACAGGAATTCGTCGAGGTGGAGACACCCTTCTTGATGCCGAGCACTCCCGAGGGTGCACGTGAGTTCCTCGTGCCGTCGCGCAAGGAGCCGGGTTCGTTCTACGCATTGCCCCAGTCGCCGCAGCTGTGGAAGCAGTTGTTGATGGTGGCTGGCGTCGATCGCTACTACCAGATCGCGAGATGTCTGCGAGACGAGGACTTGCGCGCAGACCGGCAGTACGAGTTCATGCAGCTCGACGCCGAGATGAGTTTCGTCGGTGTCGACGACGTGCTCGGCGCAATCAGTCGTGCGGTGATGGCTGCCGCCGAGTCCGTCACTGGGACGGCGCCACCAGAGATCGAGCGCATCACGTGGCGCGACGCCATGAACCGTTTCGGGGTGGACAAACCCGACATGCGATTCGGACTCGAGTTGATCGAGTTGACGCAAGTTTTCGCCGCGACGGAGTTCAAGGCGTTCTCGCAGGCGACGTCGATCAAGGGGATACGCGTCGACGCGGCCACGTACCCGGATGCTGCTGCTGCCGGACGCAACAAGTTGGACCAACTCACCGACCGCGCAAAGCAGTTGGGCGCCAAGGGCCTCGTCTGGATGCGCGTTGGTGATGGAGGTGCACTCGACTCTCCGGTGGCGAAGTTCCTCGGAGAGGCCGAGAAGCAGGCACTTCTGACTGCGACCTCCGCGGTGGAGGGAGATCTGCTGTTGCTCGTCGCCGACGAATGGTCGACGACGTGTGAAGTGCTCGGGCAACTACGCAACGACATTGGTCGTCCACCCGTCCACGAGGGCCCGTATCGATATGTCTGGGTCGTCGACTTCCCGCTGTTCGTCGGAGTGAATGCACAGACGGGGCGCCCGCAGCCCGGTCACCACCCGTTCTGTCAGCCTCATCCCGACGACATCGACCGTCTCGAGAGTGATCCGATGAGCGTTCGAGCCCTTGCGTACGACCTCGTACTCAACGGTTGGGAATTGGGTTCGGGATCCATTCGTATCCACGATCCCGAGATGCAGCGACGCGTATTCCGCCACCTCGGCATCTCCGACGACGAGGCGGATCGTCGCTTCGGGTTCTTCTTGCAGCCGTTCAAGTTTGGTGCACCACCGCACGGCGGTTTCGCCTTCGGAATCGACCGTCTCGTGGCGATCCTCGCCGGTGAAGAGAACATTCGTGAGGTGATCGCGTTCCCGAAGACACAGTCGGGTCTCGACCCGATGACGAACGCGCCTACTCCGGTCGCCGATGCGCAACTTGCCGAACTCGGCATTCGGACACTTCCCAAACCAGCCAAGAGCTGACCGAATGGTTCGTCGTGGGTGACGACCTCTTCACCGCGCAGGCGGTCGAACGTCTACGCAGTCAAGCACCGCTCGCGGCACGATTGCGCCCACGCACGTTGGACGACATCGTCGGTCAGGATCACCTGATCGCGGCTGGCGCGCCGCTTCGTCGATTGATCGAATCAGATCGACTGTCGAGCGCCATCTTTTGGGGGCCGCCGGGTACGGGAAAGACGACGCTCGCCGAAGTGATCGCCAACACGACCAATCGAGCGTTCGAACGCTTGTCGGCAGTCACCGCTGGCGTCAAGGAAGTACGCGAGGCAGTCGACCGCGCGGAACAGCGGCTCGGTCAACAGGGAACAGGGACCATCGTGTTCGTCGACGAGATCCACCGCTTTTCCAAGAGTCAACAGGATGCACTGTTGCCCGCGACGGAAAGTGGAGTCATCACGCTGATTGGCGCCACGACGGAGAACCCGTACTTCGAGGTCAACGCACCGTTGCGGAGCCGAAGCACGCTCTTCCGACTGGAACTGCTGACCACTCCTGCGATTCGTCAGTTGTTGGAGCGAGGCCTACTTGCCGAGTCGATGACGGCTGACCCCGAAGCCGTCTCGCTGCTTGCCGAGCGGTGTGGCGGAGATGGTCGACAGGCGCTTACTGCGCTCGAAGTGGCCTGTGCCATTGCTCGTGGTCGGCAAGTGGGCACGAGCGACGTGGAGGCGGCTCTAGGTGTGAGTGCGATGCGTTACGGCAGGGATGATCACTACGACGTCACGTCGGCATTCATCAAGAGCATCCGTGCGAGCGACGTCGAGGCTGGTGTGTTCTGGTTGGCTCGCATGTTGGAGGCAGGGGAGGATCCGCGGTTCATCGCCCGACGATTGGTCATCTTGGCGAGTGAAGACATCGGTGTCGCCGACCCGCAGTCGCTCGTGGTGGCGGTGGCTACGGCCCAAGCCCTCGAGGTGGTGGGTTTACCCGAAGCTCAGTTGAATCTGGCTCAGGCAGTCGTTCACCTGGCGAAAGCGCCGAAGAGTAACGCGGTATCCCAGGCGATCTGGGTGGCTCGTGACGATGTGCGCCGAGGGGTGGATGTGACGGTTCCGCCGTTCCTTGCCGACGCCCACTACGCGGGTGCGGCAGAAATCGGTCACGGGGTCGACTATCGCTCCCCGCATGACGATCCTGCGGCCGCACATCGTGATCATCTGCCCGAACAAACCGAAGGTCGACCACGTCGATCGCAGCCTTACTTTCGCGAGTCCTGACGAAGCATTGGAAAGGTGCTCGTCTCTGATCGGCGAGAAACAAGACCTCTAGACTTGGCGTGCGATGTCTGCGCCGAAGATCACCACTGCCGATCAATTGCGAGAGGCATTCCTCGGGTTCTTCGCCGGCAAGGGTCACTCCCGAGTGCCGTCCGCAAGCTTGATCCCACACGATCCCACGGTGCTCTTCACCGTTGCGGGCATGGTGCCCTTCAAGCCGTACTTCCTGGGTGACGAAGCGGCTCCGTACTCACGTGCAGTTTCGGTGCAGAAATGTGCTCGCGCCGGTGGAAAGCACAACGATCTCGACGACGTAGGTCGCACCAAGCGGCATCTCGTCTTCTTCGAGATGATGGGCAACTTCAGTTTCGGTGACTACTTCAAGCAGGACGCCATCCCCTGGAGTTGGGAGCTCGTGACCGAAGTGTTCGGGTTCGACGGAGACCGTTTGTGGATAACCGTGCACGAGAGCGACGACGAGGCCGAGCAGATCTGGCACGAACAGGTCGGTGTGCCGATGTCGCGAATCCAGCGTCTCGGAGATGCCGACAACTTCTGGCAGATGGGCGAGACGGGGCCATGTGGGCCGTGTTCCGAGATCCACATCGATCGCGGGCCTGCATTCGGCCCTGAAGGCGGACCGCTCAACGATCCGCATGGTGATCGCTTCCTCGAGTTCTGGAACCTCGTGTTCATGCAGTTCAACCAGTCGAAGGACTCTTCCCGCACTGCGTTGCCTCGCCCATCGATCGACACTGGCGCAGGGCTCGAGCGAATCCTCGCGCTGATGCAAGGAACCGACTCGATTTGGGAGACCGACGTGTTGTTCCCGTTGGTGGAGCGCGCCGCCTCATTGACCGGAAAGTCGTACCGCACTGGTGACTACGAAGATCGTGACAGCTTCTCGTTGCGCGTACTTGCGGAGCATGCGCGCTCGTCGACGATGCTCGTGAACGATGGCGTCTTCCCGTCCAACGAAAACAGGGGGTACGTGCTTCGCCGCATCATTCGTCGCGCGGTCCGTCACGCCTACCTGCTTGGTACCGACACCCGCGTCATGCCCGAGCTCTCCGCGGTGGCGATCGACGTCATGGGCAACGCCTATCCCGACTTGCGCAAGAATCGCGACTTCATTCTCGGCGTTCTCGACCGTGAAGAAGACCGCTTCCGCCACACCCTGCGGACCGGCATGGGGATTCTCGACGAGGAAATGGCGAAGGGTGCCACATCGCTTTCGGGTGAGTCGGCCTTCCTGCTCCACGACACCTACGGCTTCCCACTTGAGTTGACCCAGGAGATCGCGGGTGAGCGCGGGGTGGGTGTCGACGCCGATGGATTCGAGCGGGAGATGGCCGCCCAACGAAAACGAGCCAAGAGCGCGCGCAAGGAAGTCTCGGGGGACGAGGGCGCGCAAGAGGCATACCGCGAACTCGTCGCCGAACACGGGGTCACGACCTTCGTCGGTTACGACAAGAACGAATCCACCGCACGTGTGTTGCAGGTGCTCCATCGTGAAGATGGCAAAGCGGAGGTCTTCCTCGATGTCACTCCGTTTTATGCAGAGAGTGGCGGGCAGGTGGGTGACACCGGTTCGATAGTGGGAGTCTCCGGTGAGGCGCGAGTGATCGACACCACCTTCGCGGTGCCGGGTTTGCGCCGGCATGTCTGTGAGATGGTCTCCGGAAGTTTGGAGGTCGGCGAGGAAGTGGTCGCGCGCATCGATGTCGATGCGCGAAATGCGACGCGTCGAAACCACACCGCGACGCACGTGTTGCACCATGCCCTGCGCGAGGTTCTCGGCGAGCACGTCAAGCAAGCGGGTTCGCTCGTTGCGCCGGACCGACTTCGCTTCGATTTCAGTCATTACGCGCCACTCACCCGCGAGGAGATCGAACGCATCGAGACTCTCGCCAATGCGGAGGTATTGCGTAACGAAGACACCGAGGCGTATGAGACGTCCAAGGACGACGCGCTGGCATCCGGTGCGATTGCATTCTTCGGTGACAAGTACGGCGACGTGGTGCGGGTGCTTCGCGCGGGATCGTCCTTCGAGTTCTGTGGCGGCACGCACGTTTCAGCCACTGGTGACATCGGCGCGATCAAGATCGTCGCGGAGTCGAGCATCGGCTCCAACCTGCGGCGCATCGAAGCGGTCACGGGTGCGAACACGGTCCGCTACTTGAGCACGATGCAGTCAGCCGTGGAAGACGCGGCCCGACTGCTCGGCGCGCAGCCAACGGAGATGGCGAGCGCCATCACGAAGAAGATGGAAGAGATCAAGGCGCTGCAGGACGAGATTCGCCAACTCCGATCCGCTCAAGCTCGTTCGAAATCGGTCGACTTGTTGACCCGTGTTCAGGATGGACTGGTGGTGGAGCGAGTAGACGGGTTCGAGCCTTCGGATCTGCGCGAGTTGGCCCTTGCCGTACGTGAAGCTGACGGGGTTCGTGGCGTGGTGCTGGGAGGCGTATCCGCCACGGGTGGAGTCGCGTTGGTGGCGGCGGTCAAGAAATCGAGTGGTGTGCAGGCGGGCGAGATGATCAAGGACGCTGCGCGCAAGGTCGGTGGCGGAGGCGGTGGCAAAGGTGACGTGGCTACTGCCGGTGGCAAGGATGCCGGCGCGTTGGACGAGGCTCTGCAAATCGCCCGTGCAGCAGCAATGAAGGTGTTGGTCTGACGTCTTGCGTGTGATCGGCATCGATCTCGGTTCGAAACGGATCGGTGTTGCCGCAAGCGACGCAAGTGGCACTCTCGCTTCTCCCGTGACGGTGATTCGCCGAAGTGGCGACGAGCGCAAGGACCATCGAGCGATCGCCGAAATCGTCGAAGAGTACGAAGCCGAAGCAGTCGTGGTGGGTTTGCCGATCTCGCTCTCTGGTGAACTTGGTCCAGCGGCTCGTGCTGCCGCCGACGAAGCAAAGCGGATGACTAGCGTCGTTGGTGTGCCCGTTCACACTCACGATGAACGTTTGACGACGAAGTCGGCGGAGGCTGCGTTGATTAGGAACAAGATGAGGGCTCAAGCCCGTCGTCGGATCATCGACCAGGTTGCCGCGGCCGTGATGTTGCAGTCTTGGCTCGACGCATCGAAGATGCGTGACAACCGATGATCGACCCACTGCTCCCAAGTGGGAAGGAGCCACGCCAGGAGTCGGTGACTGACTGGACGGAGGATCCCTGGGATCGACCAGAGGTTGCGGCACGGTCAGGTCGTTTCGCGTCGAGCGAGCTTGCGCCTGGGCATGAGGAGTGGTGGCCACACCTCAAGCGAGTCGTCGTCGTCGCAGTGTCAGTCAGCCTGCTCTTCGGATCAGCTGGTCTGTGGTACCTCGGGCAAGTGAATCCTGCCGGCGGTGATGAAGTGGCGACGAACTTCACGATCAACGAAGGAGACACGCTCGATACGGTCGCGCAACGACTCAAGGACGATGACTTCATTTCCAATGCCGCAATCTTCCGCTGGTACGTCGGGCGCAATGGAGGCCTCGAGATCATTCCCGGCTACTACCAAGTGATCAAGGGCTCGCACATGGGCGACATCATGGCGCGGCTGGGAACACCGCCCGCTGCAACGTTCGTGAACGTCACCTTCCCCGAAGGTTTCACGATCGGTCAGATGGGCCAGCGACTCGCAGAGCGCACGCTGCGCTTGAACGCCGATACGTTCGTGGCAGCAGCCAACTCATCTGCGATCGAAACCTGGTTGCGGCCGACGGCAGAGGGAACGCTGGAGGGACTGCTGTTCCCCGACACCTATCAAGTGTCGGGTGAGGAGTCGGAGTCGCAAGTGGTTTCGCGAATGGTCTCGCTGATGGAGCGAGTTGGGCGACAGGAGGGGCTCGACGAGTCCGAGGACCTCGTCGGCTATTCGCCCTATCAAGTCTTGATCGTTGCTTCGATGATCGAGCGCGAAGCAAAGGTGCCGGATGATCGCGCCAAGATCGCACGTGTCATCTACAACCGCCTCGATCTCAGGATGCCACTGCAGATCGATGCGACGCTGTACTACGGTGCGCCCGAAGGCGCGGAGTTTTCCGTGCTCAAGGAAGCCGATTCGCCGTACAACACCTACAAGCGCAGGGGGCTGCCACCCACTCCAATCGCGAGCCCGGGCCGCGCGTCGATCGTCGCTGCACTCAATCCCGCACCAAACCCGAACGTGGCTGACGAAATTTGTCAAGGTGTTACACCGCCGTGTCGATACCTCTATTACGTGCTTGCCAGCGCCGATGGCGCGCACAAGTTCGCGGCCACCCTGGAGCAGCACGAACGGAACGTGGAAGAGGCGCGCCAAGCCGGGATTCTCCCGTGAATTTTGCTCCCGACGTTGCGGCGCTCGTCGTCGGGTCGCCGATCGGTCACAGTTTGTCGCCGGCGATGCACAACGCGGAGTTTCGTCGTCGCGGCGAAAGCCGGATTTACGTGGCGCACGAAGTGCCGAGTGGTGGGCTGAGGGCGTTCATCGAATCACTTCGTGGCGGCAACATTGCCGGACTATCCGTCACCATGCCGTTGAAGGACGAGGCCTACGAGCTGGTCGATCGTCGCGATGCTGCCTCCAGTCGATGTGGATCCGTTAACACGATCTCGTTCGACGACGGTGTGGTGAGTGGATGGAACACCGACGGCGATGGTTGTGTGCGGGCACTCGAATCGTCGGGCAAGTCGGTGGCCGATTCGACGTGTGTCGTCCTCGGCGCTGGTGGAACTGGACGGGCGGTCGTGGAGGCGTTGGGTCGACGTGGAGCGCGCGAGGTCGTGGTGGTCAATCGCACTCCAGAAGGTGCTCGTCGGGCCGCGTCTTGTGCGGATGTCGGAGTGGTGGGCTCGCCGAATGATGTCGAGCGCGCTGATTTTCTCGTCAACACGACGCCAGTGGGCATGCAGGGCATCAGCGACGAGGACGTGCCGGTCGATACTCGGCTCGTCCCACGCGACTGCGTGGTGTTGGATGCGGTGTATTCGCCGCTGATCACGCCGATGCTTGCTGCGCTCGGTGAACGTGGGGTGACGACAGTCGACGGCTTGTGGATGCTCGTGTATCAAGCGGCCTTGCAGCAAGAGATCTGGTTCGGATTCCGCCCCGACGTCGCCGTCATGCGTGCAGCGGCTGAGGCCGAGCTGGCTCGCCGATAGCCTGATCGCGTGTTGCGATACCTGACCGCCGGAGAAAGTCATGGTCAGGCCTTGACGGTGACGGTAGAGGGTCTGCCCGCCGGTTTGCCCGTCACCAAAGAGCAGATCCAGTCCGAGTTGGCACGTCGTCGCCTGGGCTTCGGACGTGGTCCACGGCAACGTTTCGAGGTCGACGACATCGAGTTGCTCGGCGGTATTCGGCACGGCCGCACCCTTGGTTCCCCCGTTTCGATCATGATTCGCAATACGGAGTGGTTCCGCAGCGACGTCTGGCACGAGGAGATGTCACCCGCCCCCGGCAAGACGAAGAAGCCACTCACCACGCCACGTCCGGGCCATGCCGATTTGACGGGAATGCAGAAGTACGGGTTTGACGATGCTCGCGACGTTCTCGAGCGCGCGAGTGCTCGTGAGACTGCTGCTCGAGTCGCGGCGGGAGCGCTCGCCAAACTGTTGCTCGCCGAGATTGGCACGACGGTGATTTCACACGTGATCCAACTCGGCGCTGAGCGCGTCGGTTCGGTGGCACGACCGAAGTCCGTCGATCTTGCGACCATCGACGAGTCGCCGGTGCGGTGCTTCGACAAGGATCTCGAAGCCAGGATGATCACTGCGGTGGAGGATGCCGCTCGCGACGGAGACAGCCTCGGTGGTGTCGTCGAAGTATTGGCCTACGGCGTCCCTGTCGGTCTCGGTAGTCACGTGCATTGGGATCGCAAACTGGATGGACTGTTGGCGCAGGCGATCCTCAGCATCCAGGCCGTCAAGGGCGTGGAGATCGGTGATGGTTTCGAAGTTGCGGGTCGACGCGGGAGTGCCGCTCACGACGCCATCTCGTGGGACGAACAGCAGGGCAAGTACACACGTGATACGAGCCTTGCCGGAGGAACCGAGGGTGGAATGTCGACGGGTGAAGTGCTCGTCGTCCGTGCAGCGATGAAGCCGCTTGCCACGCTCAATCGTCCGACGCTCAAGACCATCGACATGAAGACGAAGGAAGAGACGGTCAGTTTCAAGGAGCGCACCGACGTCACCGCCGTTCCGGCGATGGGCGTAGTGGCCGAAACCATGGTCGCTCTCGTTCTTGCCGGCGAGGCACAACGCAAGTTCGGGGGAGACTCGCTCGTCGAGTTCGTGCGCAACTTTCGTAGTTTCGAAGAGTCGCTTCGCCAATGAGCACGGTGGCGAGCAGGCCAATCGTGCTCGTCGGAATGATGGGTGCGGGCAAGACGTCAGTCGGACGTGCTCTTGCGGCGCGCTTGGGGGCCCGTTTCGTCGACGTGGACGAGGAAGTAGAACGACGCGCTGGTCGGCGAGTAGCCGAAATTTTCGCCACAGACGGGGAAGCGGCCTTCCGGGCGCTCGAGTCATCGGTCTTGGGTGAGGTGCTGCGGGGTGTCGATACCAACCCGCCTGAATCCAATGTGGTCGTATCCACTGGCGGTGGGGTGGTGACCACGCCCCAGAATCGTGACCTCCTCGTCGATCCGGCGTGGGACGTCGTCTTGTTGGAGACGTCGATCGACGAACTGTTGTCGCGTCTGCCGATGGATGACGCCCGACCGCTCTTAGGTGTCGATCGCCGCGGTGCCTTGGAGGCGTTGTGGCGATCCCGGGAAGCCGACTATCGACTCGTGGCCACCGTGGTGGTGCAGACCACCGGATTGACCATCGACGAGGTGGCGCAATCCGTTTTGCGTGAATTGCGGGTGTCGGTGTGACGATGCAACGTGTGCAGGTGAACCTCGGTGAACGCTCGTATCCGGTTCTCGTTGGCGCAGGCACCATCCGCGAGGTATCGACGCTCCTTCCCGAGCGCGCTTCACGGGTGCTTATCGTCACGCAACGCGAGATACCCGTCGATGTTTCACCGTGGCTCGGCTCGCGAGAAGTACGTCGACATGAGATCGGTTCGGGCGAACCTGCGAAGGCGATCGACACGGTCATGGGCATCGTCGATGCGCTGGGCGAAATGGGTGCCACTCGCAACGACGTCATCGTCGCCGTCGGTGGCGGGCTCGTGACCGATGTCGCCGGCTTTTCCGCCTCACTCTGGCATCGCGGGATCGGGGTCATTCATGTGGCGACGACATTGCTCGCCATGGTCGACGCAGCGATCGGAGGAAAGACCGGGGTCAACACGCGTCATGGCAAGAACCTCGTCGGAAGTTTCTGGCAACCACTCGGTGTGATCTGCGACACCGATGCACTGGCCACTCTTCCCGCAGGCGAGATCCGCGGTGGTCGTGGCGAGATGGCCAAGTACCACTTCTTGACGGGAGACGACCTGCTTTCGCTCGGGATCGACGACCTGGTGACTCGTTGTGTACGAATCAAGGCGGAGATAGTCGAAGAAGACGAGCGAGAGGGTGGACGTCGTGCGCTCCTCAACTACGGGCACACGCTTGGTCATGCCATCGAACGCGAAACAAACTTCGGGGTGAGTCACGGGGAGGCAGTGGCGATCGGTCTCGTGTTTGCGGCGAAGTTGGCCGAGCGAATGGGGCGGATCGACCATACGCGCGTCGAGTACCACGAACAGGTGGTTCGAGATCACTACGGCTTGTCGATCGAACTGCCGCGCGGCTTGTCCCATGATCGATTGATCAGCCTGATGCGCGGGGACAAGAAGGCGCTCAACGGTCTCACGTTCATCCTCGACGGTCCACGAGGTTGTGAGGTGGTGAACGGCGTGGATGAGGCGTTGGTTCGTGAGGTGCTCGCCATGTCGGAAGTACGCTGAGCGAATGGCTTCACAGCGCCAAGTGCTCTTGTTGAGCGGTCCGAACCTCAATCTGTTGGGCTCGCGCGAACCCGGGATTTACGGTTCGTCGACGCTGGAGTCGATCGTGGACAAGGCGAAGAGCGAAGCAACTTCACTGAACTTGTCGGTGGAGCACCGCCAGTCGAACGAGGCTTCTGAACTGGTCACATGGATCCAGGGTTCTCGTCACGATGCGATCGTGATCAATCCTGGCGCCTTCACCCATTACGCGTGGAGTATTCACGATGCATTGCGGGCCTTTGTTGGCAAGATCGTCGAGGTGCATCTCAGTGAGCCGTTGCGTCGTGAGTCGTGGCGTCACCAGAGCGTCGTTGCGCCGGTTGCCCACGGGACGATCTCGGGTTTCGGTGAGCGGGGATACGTGCTCGCCATGCACGCGGTAGCGCAACTCCTGGCCGACTGATCCCGACGATGCAGACGTCGACTGATCGTCTTGCTCGACTCCGCGATCATCTCGTGCACGAGTTGCGAGTCGACTCGATCGTGATCACGAACCCGAGTGACGTGCGATGGACATCGGGCTTCAGTGGTTCGGTCGCCTCGTTGGTCGTGGGCAGCGAGCGTCTCGTGCTCGTCGTCGACTCACGATACGGTGACCAGGCTCGTGACCAGTCGCCAGAGTGTGATGTGATCGTCGCCAACTCGGTCGAGGCTCGCATGAGCGCACTCGGTGAAACGTTGCGTGGTGCCAAGCGTGTGGGGTTCGACGAGAAGCGAACCACCTACGCGGAGTGGCGCGCGTTGCAGTCGACGGTGACCGGCGAACTGGTGCCCCTCGATACTCCTCTCGCTGCCATGCGGGCATGCAAAGACGAATTCGAGGTCGCACGCATCGAACTAGCGGCCCGAGCCGCAGACCAGGCGGTTGCCGAAGTCGTGCCGCGAATGGTTGGTGGTGGGATGACTGAGCGTGATGTGCGGGACGAACTCGAGGGGTGCATGCGCGAGCACGGGGCGGACGGCGCGGCCTACCCGACGATCGTGGCATCGGGTCCGAATTCGGCATTGCCGCACCATCAGCCGACCGATCGGGTGATTCGCGAGGGTGACAGCGTGATCATCGACGTCGGTGCGCTGGTCGATGGTTATCGATCGGACATGACCCGAACGTTCTTCTTGGGTGACGTCGATCCGACATTGATCGCGTTCCATCGGATCTTGATGGAGACTCAGCAAAGGGTGATGAGTGCGGTGAGACCGGGTGCGTCGGCATCCGATCTCGATGCGTTGGCCCGTGCCGGCGTGGCCGACTTTGCGGATGACATCCTGCATTCGACTGGCCATGGTGTCGGTCTGGACATCCACGAGGCACCATGGTTGAGGAGTGGCTCACGGGACGTACTCCACGCGGGAAACGTGGTGACGGTGGAGCCCGGGCTCTATCGTGTAGGTATCGGTGGCGTTCGGATCGAGGATCTCCTCCTCGTCGAACCAGCCGGTTCCCGCACTCTTACCAACAGCCCAAAGGATCCCTCGTGCCCGCAATCAGCACCAACGACCTGAAGAACGGAATCACGCTCAACCTCGACAACACCCTGTTCACGGTGGTCGAGTTCCAGCACGTCAAGCCCGGAAAGGGTGGAGCGTTCGTCCGCACGCGCCTGCGCAATCTGCGCACCGGCAACATGCTCGACCGCACGTTCAACGCCGGAATCAAGGTGGAGCAGGCGATCCTCGAGAAGCGGGACATGCAGTTCCTGTACAAGGACGGCGAAGACTACGTATTCATGGACACGGAGACGTACGACCAGGTGAACATCAAGCCGGTCGCGCTCGGCGATGCGGCGGACTACCTCATCGAGAACGCGGTCGCGATCATCGCCACCCACGATGGGGAAATCGTGAGTGTCGAGATTCCCGCGGCAGTCGAACTTGAAATCACGGTGACGGAGCCGGGCGTGCAGGGAGACCGAGTGTCGGGTGCGCGTAAGCCGGCAACGTTGCAAACGGGAAAGGTGATCCAGGTTCCGCTGTTCATCAACCAGGGCGACAAGGTGAAGGTCGATACTCGCACCGGCGACTACATCACCCGAGTCTGACGTCATGACGAACCGGCGTGCGGGCAATGAGTTGACCGATGCTCGTGAACGCGCGCTACATCTGCTCTATGAGTCGAGCATCAAGGGTGTGCCCGCCA
Source organism: Actinomycetota bacterium (assembly GCA_039795205.1). Classification (GTDB taxonomy): domain Bacteria; phylum Actinomycetota; class Acidimicrobiia; order Acidimicrobiales; family Ilumatobacteraceae; genus UBA3006. The sequence continues at coordinate 5,432 of JBDKEO010000134.1, read as the reverse complement.
CCGAAATCCTCGCCGCACAACTCCTCGAACCGGAGCCATTGACCCGTCTGATCGTGGAAGGCGTCACCCGAGATGAAGCGAAGATCGACGAGATGATCGCCGATCACCTGGTTGGTTGGACGCTCGCCAGACTGTCGGTGATCGACAAGGTGGTCTTGCGTATCGGGGTGTTCGAACTCCTCACCCGAAATGACACACCGAAGGCGGTGGTCATGAGCGAGGCCGTGGAGCTGGCCAAACGATTCTCGACGGCCGAGTCGGGCCGCTTCGTCAACGGTGTGCTTGCTGCCGTGGCTCGCAGCACCGAGGGGTAGGGACACCAGCGTCGTGAGCCGCATTGCGCAGGTCACGACGAGAACGGCATGGCTGATTGCCACGTGCGCGCTCGCGGGCGCGTGGGGCTGGTACTTCGCAGTGCGCACGTCGAACGTGCACTTCGGCATGGGAACGTCGGCCTACGACTTCGGACTCTACGAACAAGGGGTCTGGCTGCTCTCCCGATTCGAATCGCCGTTCGTCACCCTGATGGGACGTAATCTGCTCGGCGACCACTCGTCGTTCGTCCTGCTCCTCGTGGCACCGCTGTATTGGGTGATCGAGTCGACGGCGCTGCTGCTCGTGGTGCAAGCATTCGTCGTTGCCGCCGGCGCCATTCCCGTCCATCTCGCTTCGCGACAGGTGACTGGCAGCGACGCACTCGGATTCTTGTTTGGTTTCACCTACCTGTTGCACCCGGCAATCAGTTGGACCGTGCTCGAAAACTTCCACCCCGATGCGTTCCTCGGCTTGTTCATCGCCATGGTGTGGTGGGCGATCCTCACCCGGCGCACGGCGTGGTTCTGGGTGTCGGTGGGACTCGCGCTCTCGGTGAAGGAAGACGTGGCGGTGATCCTCGTCGGAATCGGAGTCTGGTTGGCAGTGCGACGTGAGTGGCGACGAGCCGTTGCTCTCGTGGTCGTCTCGCTGGCCACGATGGCGACGATGTTGTTCGTCGTCATGCGGTCGTTCACAGGGATCACGTTCCGTAACTCCTGGCGCATCCCATTCGGTGGTGTGGGCGGGTTCCTGCGCACCGTCTTCAGTGCGCCAGGTGACGTCATCGATCACTTTCGCTCGGACGGTCGCCCGTTCTATGTCTTGCAGATGCTCGCACCCCTGGGATTCATCTTCCTCCGTGCTCCACTGATCACCGCGAGCGCATTCACGGTGTTGTTCGTCAACGTGCTCAGCACGTTTTGGTATCAGTACCAGATCGAGTACCACTATTCGATCGTTGCCGTGCCGAGCATCGTGATTGGTGCGGCGTGGGCCATCAGGCTGTTGCGGGAGAGGGCTCGGACGTTCGCGATCGCTCTCGTGATGGCATGTTCGTTGATCGCGGCGTACGTCTGGTCGCCTCTGCCGTATTCGCGGCGGGAGGTGCCAACGTGGGCGCCGAGCCATCCCGTTGCGGTGGCCGCTCGTGAGATCATCGAGGTGATTCCGCCCGAGGCGTCCGTGACGGCGCAACACAGCGTGACGGCACACCTTGCCCGCAGGCACGAGATCTACATGTTCCCCAATCCGTTCAAGTCGACGTTGTATGGGCCTGATGTCTTCCACGAGGGGGACCGACTGCCGGCTGCCGAGACCGTTGAGTTCGTGGTGCTGCAACGCACGTTGACCCCCGAAGATGAGGCGGTCTGGTCGCGTGAGCGGGACGACTTCTTGGAGGTGGCGACGAACGAGTGGTGGACGGTCTACCGCCGGCGCTGACCCTGCTATGTTTTCTGCCGGTCGTTAATCGGGCCCTGTGAGGTCCGGACGAAAGGAATGCAGTGGGTGGATCCGGGCACGCGCCCGTCGAGGTGATGCAGCGAGGCGACGTCGCTCGCGCAATTCAGCGAATTGCCCACGAGATCGTGGAACGAAACCATGATCATGGTCGGCTTGCCGTGGTCGGACTGCAGCGCGGCGGGGTCTGGATCGCGCAACAGCTGGCCAGCAAGATCGCCTCGATCGACACGTCGTTACGTGTGTCACTCGGCTCGCTCGACGTCTCGATGTATCGCGACGATCTGCGGATCCGTCCCGTTGTCGATGGGTCAGTGACGGACATCGACTTTGATGTCACCGACATGCTCGTGGTCCTGGTGGACGACGTGCTGTTCACCGGACGAACCGTGCGGGCGGCACTCGAGGGCCTCAACAGTTTCGGCCGACCCCGTGCCGTGCAGCTCGCTGTCCTCGTGGACCGCGGACATCGGGAGTTGCCAATCAGGCCCGACTTCGTGGGCAAGAACATCCCGACACACTCGAGTGACGAGGTGCTCGTGTCGGAAGACGGTGTGGTCGTGAAGGCGACCCAATGACGGTGGAGTCGTGAAGCACGTTCGCTCGATCGGCGAATTGGGACGTGAGCGGATCCTTGCGTTGCTCGCACTCGCGGATCGAATGGCAGAGATCAGCGCCCGTCCCGTTCCCAAGGTGCCTGCACTGCGGGGGCGCACGGTGGTGAGTCTGTTCTACGAGGATTCGACTCGAACACGGCTCAGTTTCGAGACTGCTGCACGTCGGTTGTCTGCCGACACGATGAACTTCTCCGTTTCGAGTTCGAGCGTCAACAAAGGAGAGAGTCTTCGCGACACGGTGGAGACGATCACCGACATGGGTGTGGACGCGTTCGTCGTGCGCCACAAATCCGCGGGGGTGCCGTGGCAGATCGCGCAGTGGACGAATGCGGCGGTGATCAACGCGGGGGATGGCGCGCATCAACACCCGACCCAAGCGCTGCTCGACGCGTACACGATCACGCGCGAACGAGGGGCTGATGATTTGACGGGTTTGCGCATCGCGATCGTCGGCGACATTCGGCACAGCCGAGTGGCGCGTAGCAACGTGGAAGCGTTCACGGCGTTGGGGGCAACGGTGTTGCTCGTTGCGCCGCCCACCTTGTTGCCGCCATCGATCGGTCATTGGCCCGTCGAGGTGGTAACCGATTTCGACTCGGTGGTGGACTCGGTCGACGTGCTCTACATGCTCCGGCTACAGGCGGAGCGAATGAGTCAGGGTCTCGTCCCGAGCCTGGCGGAGTACTCCACGCACTATGGCCTGACACTTGCCCGTGTCGCACGGATGAGCGAGAACGCCCAAGTGATGCACCCGGGCCCAATGAATCGTGGGGTCGAGATGGTGGTGGATCCGGCAGAGATTCGCGGCTCATTGATCCACCGTCAGGTGACCAACGGGGTTGCAGTGCGAATGGCGGTGTTGTTCGATTCGCTCGCGATCGAACCCGATCACTCCGCGTTACGTGAGGAGGGCAGATGACGATCGTGATCAAGGGCGGGCGTGTAGTCGGCACGTCAGGTGTGACCGATGCCGACGTGCTGGTCGATGGCGACCGAGTGCTCGAGGTGGGTCAGGGTCTGCGCGGGGACGAGATGCTCGATGCATCCGGCTGTCACGTGTTCCCCGGATTCGTCGACTTGCACACGCACCTCCGCGAGCCTGGTCGTGAAGAAGCGGAGACCATCGAAACCGGCAGTAGGGCCGGGGCACTCGGTGGATACACCGCGCTGGTGGCGATGCCCAATACGAATCCATCCCAAGACTCCGTGGCAGTCGTGCAGTTCGTGCGCGATCAGGGTCGCCGTGCCGGACTGTGTGACGTATTCCCCAGCGGGTGTATCACCATCTCGCGTGAAGGCAAGGTGCTGGCACCGTTCGCCGACCTCTCACGGGCAGGCGTGAAGGTCTTCACCGATGATGGAAACGGTGTGCAGGATCCTGCGGTGATGCGTAGGGCGCTCGAGTACGGAAGGTCACTCGGTGTCACCATGGCGCAACACTGCGAGGTGCAGGACCTGACCAGAGGCGCAGTGATGGACGAATGCGCCTGCTCGTCCGACTTGGGACTGCCTGGTTGGCCGGCTCTCGCCGAGGAGATGATGGTGGCGCGAGACATCGAGTTGTGTCGACTGACCGGTGGACGTTTGCACGTGCTGCACATCTCAACGAGGGGAAGCGTGGAGTTGGTGCGCAAGGCCAAGAGCGAAGGGCTCCCCGTAACTGCAGAAGTGACGCCCCACCACCTGTCGCTCGATCACGAGTTGTTGCGCAGCTTCGATCCGGTGTTCAAGGTGAATCCGCCCTTGCGTAGCTCCGATGACGCGTTGGCATTGCGTGAAGGGCTGCTCGACGGGACCATCGATGCAGTGGCTACCGACCATGCTCCGCACCCGCCGCGTGACAAGGAGCTGCCGCTCGACCAAGCACCCCCCGGCATGATCGGGCTCGAGTACGCATTGGGTGTCGTCAATTCGGTGGTCGACCTTTCACCCACGCGACTGGCCGAGGTGTTTGCGGTGAACCCGGCGCGAATCGCCCAAATCGACGATCGTCACGGTTCGTGGGTGGCTGCAGGGGCCTGGGCGAACCTCACCGTGGTCGATCTGGGTGCGCAGTGGCGCGCGGAAGAACACCGCTCTGCCAGCCTCAGTCGCAACGTTCCATTTCGAGGTCGCACGCTTCGCGGTCGGGTACGTCACACCATGCTCTACGGTCGTGCAGTGGTTCGGGACGGGGAGGCGCAACGTTGAGCATTCGCAAGGGCCTCCTCGTGCTCGCCGACTCTTCGGAGTTCGTTGGCGAGTTGATTGGCGCCGAACCGGTCAGTGGTCGGGTCAGTGGAGAAGTCGTGTTCCACACGGGGTTGACGGGTTACCAAGAAGTGTTGTCGGACCCGTCGTATGCAGGCCAGATCGTCACGTTCACCACACCCCACATCGGCAACTACGGCACGACGCCGATGGACAACGAAGCGACACGTGTGCACGCGCGTGGACTCGTCGTCCGAGAGATGGCGCGGCGACGCAGCAACTGGCGTGCCAACCACGATCTGGACGAGTACCTGCGGGGCATGAACGTGACTGGGATCGCCGGAATCGACACACGTCGGCTGACGAAGATCCTTCGCGGATCAGGTTCGATGTCCGGTGCGATCGGTGAGTTGGGCGCGAAGGAGCTGTTGCTCGCTGCTCGTGAGGAGCGCGGTACTGCTGGCGTCGACCTGGTCGGGCAGGTCACGACGAGAGAGATGTACGAGGTGGGGAGCGGTCCGTGGAAGGTGGTGGCGATGGACTTCGGCATCAAGTCGACGATCCTCGCGTGCCTCGCCCAATTGGCCACCGTGCGGGTCGTGCCGGCGAGCACTTCGTGGGACGAAATCAAGGCGATGTCACCCGACGGCATTTTCCTCTCCAACGGGCCGGGGGATCCTGAACTCGTCACGAATGGTGTGGCCGTCGTGCGTGACGTGCTCGAAGATGGGGTGCCGTTGTTCGGAATCTGTCTCGGTCATCAGATTCTCTCGCTCGCCCTCGGTGGCAAGACGTTCAAGTTGCCGTTCGGGCATCATGGCGCGAATCACCCGGTGCGTGACATCGAGACGG
>JBDKEO010000128.1:0-3276 GCA_039795205.1 Actinomycetota bacterium | reverse complement strand
GACATCGCGTGCTTCATCGTCGAGCCGGCGATGGAGAACATCGGTATCTGCATGCCACAGCCCGGTTACTTGAAGGCGGTGCGCGAAGTGACGCAGCGCTACGGCACGTTGCTCGTGTTCGATGAAGTGAAGACGGGAATCACCGCCGGTTGGTCGGGCGCGTCTGGTGCAGTCGGCGTGAAGCCCGACCTCGTAGCGCTCGCCAAGTCCATCGGTGGCGGTTTGCCTCTCGGCGCGTTCGGCGGACGCCAAGACCTCATGGATTGGATCACCGAAGGAAAGGTGATCCACCTCGGCACCTACAACGGAAACCCGTTGTGCATGGCGGCGGCGCGCGCAGTCCTTGCCGATGTGTGCACTCCCGAAACGACGCAAGAGACCATCGATCGCAACGCTTTGTTGGTGAACGCGGTCAACGGTTTGATCGATTCGGCCGGGTTGCCTGCGCATACCGTGCAATTCGGCGCCAAGGGGTGCGTCACCTGGTCGGAAGAGCCAATTCGTAACTACCGCGACTACAAGGCGACGGACTTCGATCTCGCATTTGCCCAGTGGATCCACGGCATCAACCGTGGTGTCTTGTTGCCGCCCGGTCTCGATGAGCAGTGGCTGATTTCTGTGATGCACACCGATGCGGACGCGCTTCACTACGCCAACGTGTTCGAAGAGTTCGTCCAAGACTTGACGGCGTGACCAACGAGCAAGTTCAACCACGATTGGTGCAAGGTTTGCTGCGGGGGATCCGCAGGCGCTGTGCTCACTGTGGAGGCAAGGGCGCTTTCTTCACCGGGTGGTTCTCCACGCAGGAACGGTGCAAGACCTGTGGCGTGAAGTGGCAGCGAAACACTGAAGGGTTCCAACTCGGTGCTGCGGCCGTCAACATCATCGTCACGGGTGGATCGCTCCTCACGGTGATGTTGATCGGCGTGATCCTCACGTATCCCGAGGTGCCCACGTGGCCACTCATCGCCGTGGTCGGATCGGTGGCGCTCGTCGTTGGAATCGGTGGATATCCGATGAGTTACACGATGTGGTTTGCCGTCGATTTGTTCATGAACCATTTGAGTGAAGAAGAGTTGGCCGACGCTGCGGCCCACGCAAGCGCGGACAGTCGCCAGATCAACTGAGCGCAGCGGGTGGGTTCGCTCGATCGAGCACCGAAGTCAATTCGCCCCACCACACCCACCGTTGCTTCGTCGACCACTTGGGTTCACAGGTGATCAAGGTGATGATGCCGTTCGCAGAGCCGTCCACACCCGTGACTGGCTGATCGTTTAGCACCCAGACATCGGTCGGTTCGACGATCTCGTCAGCGACCAAGCGATAGACGAAGTACTTGTCGCGGGTCTCCACGATCACTTCGTCACCCACCTCCAACTTGTCGATGTCGGTGAAGGGCTTTCCGTATGTCATGCGGTGACCGGCCAGAGCGAAGTTGCCCGTGTTGCCGGGCAGAGCATTCGCGGGAAAGTGTCCGATTCCCGCATTGAGTTGTTCATCTGCGACACCACTCAGAATGGGAGTGGCCCATGCATTCTCCCGAAGCTTCGGCACGTACAACAGTGCGAACGCGCCATTTTGGGTGGTGGCCATGTTGAATTGCTCGAGCACCGCTGTATCGATCGTCGTTGCGGGCGCCGCGGTCGAGACAGGAAGAGAAGTCGATGGTGCGACCTCCAGCACTGCTATTTTTGACGAACTTCGGCTCACCGTCGGGTCGAACAACGGAGCGAGAAATCGGGGCTGTTTCTCACCGCCGAAAGTGGCGAGACCCCAATTGGCGTAGATGGCCTCGCGCTCACTGTCGGCTGCGTCTCGTGCCCGAATGTCGCTCAACCACAAGCGATCCACGGACACGGCAAGCAACGCCAAACCACCGGCGATCAGGCCGTATCCCAGCCACAAAGTCATACGCGAAAGTGTCGTGCGCATGGAAGACATCGCGACGAGTGTAGGCAAGCGCCTGGAGGTTCCTCATTCACGCTTCGTCGACGAGAGAGCCCCACCACACCCACCGCTTGTCGGTCGACCACTTGGGGGAACAAGTGATGAGTGAAATCACTGAGGAGTTGGCCTGGAGATCGAGCCTTCCAGTGACGTCGCCGATCACCCATGTCTCGTCAGGCTCGACTACCACGTCATCGATCAATCGGTATCGATACGTGGCATGGCGGGTGCGGACGATGACCACATCACCTGCCGCGAGCTCGTCGATGTCGGCGAACGGTTCGCCATTTGCAGTGCGGTGTCCGGCCAGTGCGAAATTGCCGGGTTGTCCGGGCGACGGGGCCGTGGGGTAGCGCCCGACACCCGTGGCCAAAGCCTGCTCGTCTACACCTGCAACGATCGGCACCCCCCAAACTCCGATCTTCGGAATGAACAGGAGCGCCGAGTCGTCCAGAACTTGGATTGGCACCGAACCTGCGGTCGACCATGTCGAGGTGATCTCCTCGCGCAAGTTTTCTGCCGACTCAGCAGCCCGATCGTTGGAGATTCGCACGTACAAGGGGGAAATTGCCAGCAAGAGCAGCCCGACTCCGATGAGTGACAATCCGAGAATCACGTGTCGGTGCGCAGTGACCCTCATCGCCGACCTCAGGCCTTTTTCAGCAATGTGTCCACGAGTTTCGAGACTTGCGCAGTTGCGATTCCGATCGACTGGTCGGCGATCCCAAAGGGCATCATCAGCATGTCGTCAACGCTGAAAGACCCGCAGGAATACACCACGTTAGGGACATAGCCATGGCGCGCGTCCTGGCGAGGCGACAACAGCGGCGCATCGAGCGAGGCGATCACCTTCGTGGGATCGTCGAGGTCGAGGAGCATCGCACTGATGTAGTACGTGCGCATTGGGCCGACGGCGTGGGTAAGCGCAAGCCAACCAGCAGAAGTTTCGATGGGTGATCCACAGTTGCCCAACTGAATCAGTTCCCAAGGGCGACGCGGCACCTGAATGACGTGTCGCCCCTCCCAGTGCTCGAGCGTGTCGGAGAAGGCAATCGAATTCGATTCGTGGTCGGCGCGCGAAAGTGCAACGTACTTGCCGTTGACCTGTCGAGGGAAGATGGCGAGCCCTTTGCCTCCTGCGGACGCACCTGTTACGGGATGGACGGTGAACGTAAGGAAGTCTTTGGTGCGGAGCAACTGTTGGGAAATGTGTCGCCCGTCAAACGCGGTGTATGTGGCGACATACGTGATGGAGCCATCTTTTTCCGTGAAGCGCACGCAGCGAGCGTCCTCCATGCCATGTTCCTCCACGGCTGCGAGCGGCCACAG
>JBDKEO010000077.1:0-9963 GCA_039795205.1 Actinomycetota bacterium | reverse complement strand
CGCTTCTTGGCGGCCATGTCGACTCCTTCTCTGATTACTGCTGTCTGATTGCTGCCGAAACTACTCGGGACGCGGGCGGCCGCGCCTAGCCGACTGCAGGAAACTGATGCCGAACAGGGCGATCACGATCCACCACTGGTAACGCTCGATTGCCCCGAGGAATGAACGAATTTGATCTTCGAAGATCTTGCCGCCCACCCACAGCGTGACCAGTTTGATCACGATGCCCAGGGAGATGAGGAGCAGGAACGGCGTCGGGCGCATCCGACGATGGCCGACGAGCAGACAGACGATGTTGCTGCCAGGCATGGCAACGAGAGCGAGCCAGCCGTAGCGATCGACGGCTCGCTCGGTCCACTTGTAGATGGCAGGCAATTCACCGACGTTTCCCTCCACCCAGGAAAGCGCGCGGCCGCCGTACCAGCGACCGACCAAATAGAGCGCGACACCGGCAATCAGAACTCTGCTGAATCCGATCAAGGAATAGGCGAGTGGATCGATATAGGGAACGGAACCAAAAAGATTGCGATTCCGTGAACTCAGCGAAATGACGAGCATGGGATTCTCGTCCACCAATGCCGGACCGATGTTGCTGCCGATCGTGCCGACCACGAATAGCAACGTGGTTAACCCGAGCACGAACTTGCGCATTCGGAGCACGGTAGCCGACTTGTGTAGGTTCTCGGTGAGCGCTCGTCTCGATCGCAAGACACTGGGGGGTGTCAATGAAGGGGTTGATGCAGCAGACGCCACTGACGTTGGCGCACTTGTTCGAACGTGCCGAGAAGTATCACGGCACGAAGACGATCGTCACGGCCACGGCAACCGGCAGGGACCGCACCAACTACACGGAGTGGGCAGCGCGCACGCGGCAACTCGGTGGTGTGCTCGACAAGTTGAAGATTTCGAAGCACGGCAGGGTTGCGACGTTCGCGTGGAACACGGCACGACACCTCGAGTTGTACTTTGCCCCGCCATGCACGGGTCGTGTCTCGCACACGTTGAACATCCGATTGTTCCCGGAACAGCTCACCTACATCGTCAACCACGCCGAGGACGAGGTGATCTTCGTCGACCGTTCCCTATTCGCATTATTGGCGCCGTTGCTGCCCACGTTCACCACGGTGAAGCACCTAGTGGTGATGGACGACGGTAAGGGTGAGGTACCCGACTCGGTGAAGGGTATGGAGCTGCACGACTACGAGCAGTTGATGAAGGGCACGCCGGGAGTGGAGTTCGAGATCACCGACGAGAACCAGGCCGCGAGCATGTGTTACACCAGCGGCACGACGGGTAATCCCAAAGGCGTCGTGTACAGCCACCGCTCGACGTTCCTGCACACGATGGGCGCGATGACGGTGGACTCACTTGGCGCGCGCGAGTCGGACGTGATCTTGCCGGTCGTGCCGATGTTTCATGCCAACGCCTGGGGGCTCGCGCATGCCGCAGTGGCGAGTGGAGCGAGCCTCGTCATGCCAGGCCCCGACCTGTCGGGAAAGGCGATCGCCGATCTGATCGTCGAAGAGCACGTGACCGTGGCGGCAGGTGTGCCGACGATTTGGATGGCAGTTCTGCCTGAGTTGAAGGGGCGCGATACGAGCTCATTGCGGGCGATCCCGTGTGGCGGCTCAGCTGTTCCGAAAGCGCTGAGCGAGGCGTATCGCGAGGCGATCGGAATGCCGATTCTGCAGGCGTGGGGAATGACCGAGACGAGTCCGATCGCCGCCGTCTGTTCGCTGAGCAGCGAAGACCAACGGCTGAGCGTGGAGGAGCAGGCTGAGTTGCGCACGACCGTCGGCCAGATCTCCTTCGGCGTCGATGCCCGTGTCGTCGAACCGGGAACCACCAACCCGACGCCATGGGACGGCGAGACTTCGGGAGAACTGCAGTGCCGAGGCAACTGGATCGCGTCCACCTACTACAACGACGAGCGCGCGCACGAGAGTTTCACGGCAGACGGTTGGCTGCGCACAGGCGATGTCGCCACGGTCGACCCGAAAGGTCGAATTCGACTGGTCGATCGAACGAAGGACTTGATCAAGTCAGGCGGCGAGTGGATCTCTTCGGTGGAAGTGGAGAACGAGCTGATGTCGCATCCGAAGATCAAGGAAGCCGCTGTGATCGGAGTACCTCACCCGAAGTGGTCGGAGCGTCCGCTCGCATGTGTGGTCCTGAAAGACGGCGAATCGATGTCGGTGGAAGAAGTGCTCGACCACGTGCGTCCGCGGCTGGCCAAGTGGCAGGTGCCCGACGACGTGGTGTTCATTCCCGAAGTGCCGAAGACGAGCGTGGGAAAGTTCTCCAAGAAGACGTTGCGCGACCAGTTCGCGAATCACGTCCTTCCAAGCTGACGCTGAGTCGCGGCGCTAACTCCTCAGCACGCGAGCGAGGAATTGCCGCGTGCGCTCGTTGGCAGGGGAGGTGAAGATCTCGCGCGGCGATCCGGACTCGGCGATCGTGCCCGAGTCGAGGTAGCACACACGGTCACTGATTTCGCGGGCGAACGACATCTCATGTGTTGCGAACAACATGGTGATACCGCTTCCCTTCAATTCGCGCACGACGTCGAGTACCTCGCCAACGAGCTCGGGGTCGAGCGCGCTCGTGATCTCGTCGAGTAGCAAGACCTCGGGGTTGAGTGCCATGGCGCGGGCAATGGCGACGCGTTGTTGTTGACCGCCCGAGAGTTGATCGGGGTAGCGGTCGACCTTGTCTTTCAAGCCGAAGCGCTCGAGCAAAGAATGCGCGCGTTCGGTTGCCTCTGAAGTGTCGACACCGAGCACTTCCGTGAGTGAAAGCGTCACGTTGCGTGTCACGCTCATGTGTGGAAACAAGTTGAAACTCTGGAACACCATGCCGATGCGCCGTCGGATGGGGTTCGGGTCGACGCCCACCTTCGTGATCACCTCGTCGTCGAGCGTGATCGAACCTGCATCCACGGTCTCCAGCAAGTTCGTGCAGCGCAACAGCGTGGACTTGCCCGAGCCGCTGGCGCCGATGAACGTCACCACTTCGCCAGCGGCGATGTCGAGCGACACGTCGTTCAGTACTCGGTTGTCGCCGAACGACTTGGAGACACTGTTGAACCGGATCTTCATCTCACCCTCGATCCGCCCGTGCGCTCACGCTCCCTGGTGAGGAGGTAGTCGGTGAACCGGGTGAGAGGGATCGTGATCGACAAGAAGATGATGGCGGCGCCGACATACGGAGTGAAGTTGGCGAACTTGGCCTTGTCGATTCCCGCCTGACGGAGGATCTCGATCGGACCGATGAGGCTGACGAGAGCCACATCCTTTTGCAGGCTCACCATGTCGTTCATCAGCGGTGGCAGCACCTTGCGTACGGCCTGGGGAAGGATCACGTGGCGCATCGTCTGGGCGCTCGACAATCCCAGCGATCGCGCAGCCGCACGCTGTGATTCGTGTACGCCTTCGATGCCGGCGCGAAACACCTCGGCGACATAGGCGCTGTAGGTGAGCCCGAGTGCCACGGAGCCCCACAGCAGAGGTGAGTTCCATGGTCGCTCCAGCCCGATACCAGGAACGCCGAAACCGATCAGGTAGATCCACAGGATCACGGGCACGCCGCGCATGATGTCGGTGTAGGCGATGGCGAAGATGCGAACAGGGAAGAGCGAAGGTGCGCGGGTATTTCGGGCGATTGCGATCAGCATCGCTGCAAGGAGGATGAACGGTGTCGTCCAGAGGAAGATCATCACGTCGAGCACGAATGCATCGAGGAGACGAGGGAATGAGTCGGCGAGAAGTTCGCCGTCGAAGAACGAGGCCTTGACCCGATCCCAGCGCGGCATGCGCGGGACGAGCAGAACGACGGCAACGACGACGACGGCAGTGCTCAGCGCAGCAATCAGATTGCTACGCCGGCGCTGCCGTCGTTCGTACGCCTGACGTTCCGAAATGGAGTGCGTCGTAGTTCCTTAGTCGACGCTGATGACTGGCGCGCTCGTCTTGTCGGCGAGCCACGTCTGTTCGATCGCAGCCAAGTCGCCCGAGTCCTTGAGCGAAGCAAGAGCTGCATTCACGCACTCGGCGAGCGGGTTGTCGAGGTCGAAGACCAAGCCGAACTGATCCGCTGTGACACCTTCGCCCGCGGGGAACTGACCGAGTACTGCGGCGCCTTCGATCTCCACTGCGGCGATGTAGAACGCCGTCGGGAGGTCGACCACGATTGCATCGATCTGCTTCGCTTCGAGTGCGGCCTTGGCAGCGGCGTTGTCGTCATAGACGAAAGGTTCGCTGGTCGGCTGCACCACGTTGGTGAGGAACTCGAGGCTGGTCGTGCCCGACTGCACTCCGAACTTCAGGTCGCGAATGTCGGCGACGGTGCTCGCGCCGGCAGCAGCAGAGTCGGCGTATCCGACGATCGCCTGATTGGTGGTGTAGTACGGATCACTGAACGTGACCGTCTGCTTGCGCTCGTCGGTGATCGAGTACTGCTGCAGGTTGAAGTCGAAGTTCTTTGCACCTGGCTGGATGGCCTCGTCGAAACTGGTGCGCACCCATGTGACGTTCTCGGCACCGAAGCCCATCTCGTCGGCGACGGCGTATGCGACCGCCGCTTCAAATCCTTCGCCACTCTCTGGTGCATCGTTCTCCACCCACGGTGAGAAAGCAGGGTTGCCCGTACCGATGGTGAGAACACCTTCAGTCAGTGTCTTGCCCGCGGTGCAGTCGTTGCCTGCGCCAGAACCAGAGGCGCTGCCGCCATCTGAGTCGCCGCCGCATGCGGCGAGGGCGAGTGAGCCGACGAGCGCGAGGCCGACGGCAATCTTGCGTGACGTATTCATATGTGGAGAGTTCCCCTTTGTTGATTGACCGGATGGTCCGGCAGGAAGTATTGCCGATCGGCAATTCCCGACGAATTTAGTCAAGTTTCCTGCCGGCCGTCAAAGGTGAGCGTCAAATGCGTCTTATGCTTTGCCCATGACGGTCACGCACTCCAGCAACCAGGACATGATCGGTCGCGACGAAATCAACGACGTCGAGGCCATTCTCGCTACACCGATGATCGACCCCGACGAGGTGTTGCACGCGGTGAAGAACGAGGCGGACACCATCTTCACGTGGGATTACTCCCTCGCTCGTCCGCAACTGCGCAAGTTGTACGAGAAGGCGAAGGTGGGTCAGTGGAATTCGACGACGGACATTCCGTGGGACACCGATGTCGACATCGAAAAGACGATCAAGGCCGATCAGGAGATCCTCGGCAACGGCATCGATCCGAACTGGTACGCCGGCACGCCGCTCGAGAAGTGGGGCGACAAGGAGTGGTTGGAATTCGGTATCCAGGGTCGTAAGTGGATGCTCTCGCAGTTCCTCCACGGCGAACAGGGTGCGCTCATCTGCACCGCCAAGATCACCGAGACGGTGCCGTGGTACGACGCCAAGCTCTACGCGAGCACTCAGGTGGTGGACGAGGCGCGACACGTCGAAGTGTTCGCTCGTTACCTCGACGAAAAGATGGAGGGCGGCTACCAGATCAACAGCCACCTCGGCATGTTGCTCGACGACGTCGTCAACGACTCACGATGGGACATGACATACCTCGGTATGCAGATCATGGTGGAAGGACTTGCACTTGCCGCGTTCGGTTTCCTGCACCAGCTGACCAACGAACCTTTGCTGAAGCATTTGTTGCGCTACGTCATGAGTGACGAAGCACGTCACGTGGCATTCGGAGTGCTCAGCCTGAAAGAGGTCTATGACGGGATGACCGATGCCGAGATCAAGGATCGCCAGGAATTCGCCTTCGAGGCCAGCGTGCGCATGCGCGACCGCTTCCTGCAGCAGGAGGTGTGGCACCACATGGGTGTCGATCCGAAGCAGGTGGTCCCGCTGATGATCAACGATCCGGGTCGCAAGATGTTCCAGCAGATGCTGTTTTCCAAGATCGTGCCGAACTGCAAGAAGTTGGGTCTGCTCGACCGAAACGAGTCGTGGCTCCGTCGCCGATACGAGGAGATGGGTGTCATTCAGTTCGAGGACTGGGAAAACACCGGCGAGGAATATCTCAAGTTCGAACTCGGTCAGGAAGTTCCTCAAGCCTGACGAAACGGGCGGTGGGGTTAGTATCTCGCCATGCCACGGTTCGGTCGCGTCCTCACGGCGATGGTCACGCCGTTTCATCGTGACGGTTCGCTGAACCTGGACGGTGCTCGTCGCCTAGCCAAGTGGTTGCAGGACAATGGCAACGATGGTCTCGTCGTGGCGGGTACGACGGGCGAGTCTCCCGTGCTCACCGATGACGAGCGGTTGTCACTCTTCGAAGCGGTCATCTCGGCGGTCAACATTCCCGTCATCGCGGGGACGGGCACGAACGACACTGCTCATTCCATTCACCTGACGAAAGAGGCCACTGCGCTCGGCGCAGCGGGCGTTCTCGTTGTCACGCCGTATTACAACCGTCCCTCGCAAGCAGGTATCGAGGCGCACATGCGCGCGGTGGCCGGTGCCACGTCGTTACCGGTCGTCGTGTACGACATCCCCGTACGCACGGGCCGCAAGATTTCGACCGCATTGTTGTTGAAGTTGGCGCGCGAGGTGAAGAACGTGGTCGCCTTGAAGGACGCTGCGGGCAATCCCGCCGAGTCGGCGCTGCTCATGTCGCAGGCGCCAGATGGATTCGAGTTGTACTCGGGCGATGACAACCTCACGTTGCCGTTCATGTCGATCGGTGCCTGCGGAGTGATCGGTGTCGCCACGCATTGGTGCGCAGAGGACCATCAAGAGATGTTCGCCAAGTGGGAAGCAGGCGATGTGGTGGGTGCACGCAAGGTGAACGCACGCCTCCTCGAGAGCTTCGCCTACGAGACGGGCGATGAGAACCCGAATCCCTTGCCGAGCAAGGTGATGATGAACCTCCTCGGCCTGGAAGTGGGTGAAGCGCGACTGCCGATGGGCCCGCCGCCTGCCGGACTCGAGGAGCGGGCACGCAAGGTGCTCGACAACCTGCGCGCCGCGCGAGCCGCCAAGTAATGGCATCCAGCGTCCGGGTTGCGTTCCTCGGTGGTCTCGGCGAGATCGGTCGCAACTGCATGGTCGTGGAGCAGGACGACCGTCTGCTGATCATCGACTGCGGGTTGATGTTTCCCGACCCGGACATGCATGGCATCGACCTCGTCTTGCCCGACTTCACCTACCTCCGAGAGAACGCAGACCGAATCGAAGCCTGTGTAGCCACGCACGGCCACGAGGACCACGTCGGTGGACTGCAATTCTTGCTGCGCGAGCTGTCTTTCCCGATCTATGGATCGCGCGTGACACTCGGTTTGGCCCGCCACCGCATCGAGGAGGCGGGTTTGTTGGGCAAGACGGAGTTCATCGCGGTTGCCGACAATGAGCGTCGCCAAATCGGTCCGTTCGATGTGGAGTTCATTCCCGTCACTCACTCCGTTCCACACGCTCACGCAATCGCGTTGCACACCCCACAAGGCGTGATCATTCATTCCGGTGACTTCAAGATCGATCTCACTCCGGTGGACGATCGACGCACCGATCTCGCGCGTCTCGGTGCATTGGCAGCCGGCGACGGCATTCGATTGTTGATGTGCGACAGCACGAATGCAGAAGAACGTGGGTTCGCGCCTTCCGAGCGCTCTGTCGGAAAGGTGTTGCGACAGTTGTTCAACGAACACCGCGATCAACGAATCATCACCGCGAGTTTCGCCAGCCACATCCATCGCGTGCAGCAAATCGCCGAAGCCGCCGTCGAATCAGGACGCGTGGTGGCACCACTTGGTCGATCGATGGTGAACAACGTTCGTCTTGCGCGCGACCTGGGTCTCATGCAAATTCCCGATCGCCATTTCGTGTCGATCGAAGACATCGATGATTATCCGCCGAATGAAGTGTGCATCGTGTCCACGGGCTCACAAGGAGAGCCGATGGCCGCGCTATCGCTCCTTGCGCGCGGCGACTCGAAGCACGTGAAGATCGGTCCTCAGGACACGGTGATCTTTTCGAGCCATGCGATTCCCGGCAACGAGTCCAACGTGAACCGAGTGATCGATGGTCTGTTGCGGGCCGGAGCCGAAGTGGTGCACTCCGGTCTTGCCGACGTTCACGCCACTGGTCATGCCCAGGCAGAAGACCTGAAGATGTACCTGTCGATCTGTGAGCCCGAGTGGTTCGTGCCGATCCATGGCGAGTACCACCACCTGGTGGCCAACGCTCGTCATGCCCGCACGATGGGTGTTCCCGAATCGCGCACGATGCTGTGCGAGGACGGCGACATAATCGAGATCACCGACGACGGGATCGAACTCGTCGGCAGAGTGCCGGCCGGCATGTTGTACGTGGACGGCGTAGTGGGCGACGTGGGGCAGGGAGTGCTGCGCGATCGTCGCGTGCTCGCCGAGGAAGGTGTGGTGATCGTCGTCGTCACGGTGGACGTCGAGTCTGGTTCGGTGCTCGTCGGCCCGGAAGTGATCACGCGAGGTTGGGTGTACGCGCCGGAAGCCGAAGACTTGATCGACGAAGCTTGCGAGACCGTTGCCGCTGCAGTGGAATCGGCGTTGGGTCGGGGAGTGCGCGATGTCGATGCTCTGGAAAAAGAGGTGCGCCGCGCCGCAGGCAAGTTCGTCGGGGAGCGCACCAAGCGTCGCCCGATGATCGTGCCAGTGGTCATGGAGGCATGACCACGAGAGTGATGGTCATGGAGTCATGACCACGAGAGTGATGGTCATGGAGGCATAGCTCGGGCCTCTCGCCCAGCATTCATGGGGGAATCCCCGATTTGCCCCATACCCGAGGGGTAATTTTGATCAATGGCCACCAAGCCCCGTAAGGCCGCTGCCCGTCCGCGCGCCGAAGCTCCCCGAGTGGTGCGGAGCCATGCCCCCGAGGACACCTCGGAGGTGTTTGCGCGCCGCCGACCTTCGGTGATGCGGGAAATCGTGGCTGGCCGGGGCAACGAATTTGGCGGAGTTGCGCTCATTTGCCTGGGCGTCTTGCTCGTCATGTCGGTGTTCTTCGAGATGGCTGGTCCCTTCGGTCGTCTTCTCGATACCTCGTTGTCGTCGCTCGTCGGGGTGGGTCGTTTCCTCACGCCATTCATGGCCGTGGGTTTTGGTGTCGCCTTCATCAAGCGCGCCGAGGTGCAGCACCGAGTTCGTCTCACGGTTGGTCTGTCGATCATTGCTTTGGCAGTGCTCGGCATCATCCACATCATTTGGGGCACGGGTTCGGTCGAGGCCGACGTCGACGCACTTTCTCGCGCCGGTGGCTGGTTCGGTTGGCTGGCTGGCCAACCTTTGAGCGACGTGACCACACGACTCGCAGCAACGGTCATCTTGCTCGCCGTCAGTTTTTGCGGGGTGTTGATTCTCACTGCAAGCACGCCGGCAGAGCTGTGGCGGCGCACGAGCGCATGGGTCAATGGTGTCTCGGTGCCGCAACGTCGTCGTAGCGAAGAACCGCACAACGGCGAGTTCGTCGATGAGAGTGAGTTCTCAGGTCAGGGTCCCGAGTTCTACGACGTTGGACTCGACGATCTGTATCCGGCAGAGGCTGAGCCGAAACCGAAGAAGCGACGGTTGCGTCGCGAGAAGCCAGTCGAGGAACCGGTCGATGAGCAGGTGGACGTTGCCGATGAGCCGGCTGCAGCACCTGCACCGCGCGCGACGAAGTTGATGAAGGGCGAGCCACAGCAGATGCCGCTCGGCCCGGGAGCCAAGCCGAGCGCGTGGACATTGCCCACGCTCGACATGCTCACCGTTACTCGCCATGAACGCGCGGACGAGCGAGTCACCGTGGAACGTGGAGAGCGTCTCATCGAGGCGCTGCGTGAGCACGGAGTGGAGACCGAGCTCGTGGGCTACACGCGAGGCCCCACCGTCACTCGTTACGAGTTGTCGCTCGGCGGTGGCGTCAAGGTCGCCAAGGTGACCTCGCTCTCTCGCGACATTGCGTACACGATGGCCGCAACGGACGTGCGAATCCTTGC
>JBDKEO010000047.1:0-6671 GCA_039795205.1 Actinomycetota bacterium | reverse complement strand
TTTCGAGTTCGGCAAGTGCCACTGAAGCCGCCGTGTTGCAGGCCACCACGATCAACTTCGCATCGAAGTCACGCACCAGGCTCCACGCCAACTCGCGTGCATACCCGCGCACTTCATCGGCAGGCTTGTTGCCATAGGGATAGCGACCCGTGTCACCGATGTAGACGAGGTTCTCCTGCGGCAGAAGGTCGATCACCGCGCGAGCGACGGTGAGTCCACCGAAACCCGAGTCGAACATGCCGATCGGAGCATCCAGTCGTGTCGGCATCGCCCTTTCACTTTACGCCTGCCCCATAGTCTCGTTTCGTGCTTCTTGCCACGGCCCTTGCTCTCGGTGCAGCCGTGTTGCACGCCACGTGGAACCTGATCGTCAAACAAAGCGGCGACCGACAGATGGCGTTGTGGGGTCAGTTCACCATCGGCGGATCGATCTGCGCGGTGATTCTCCTCGTCTGGTCGCTCGTCGATTCACCTCCCGACATTGCCTGGCCGTGGGCGATGGCGAGCGGTGCCATGCATGTGCCATATCTGATGACACTCGCGCGCGCGTACAACCGTGGCGACTTCTCGATGTCATACCCCATCGCACGAGGCGCAGGTGCGCTCGCCGCAACCTTCGGCGGCATCGTGCTGCTCGACGACTCGCTCTCCACTATGTCTCTCATCGGCGTGTTGCTCACCGTCGTCGGGCTACTCGTTCTTGCGCGCTCAGGTTCGCTGCAGTCCATTCTCTCTGCGCTTGCCGTGTCGGTCACGATCGGCACCTATTCGGTGATCGATGCGCACGGCGCTCGTGAATCGAATGCCATCGCGTACTCGATGGCACTGCTGATGTGCGCCGCAGTGATGGTGTCGCTGTGGGCACTTGCCACCAATCGTCATGCCATGCTTCCGACATTGCGCAAGCACGGCAAGATCCTCGCCTTCAGCGGCACCGCCTCGGGCGTGGCCTACGGCATGGTGCTCGTCGCTCTTCAACATGCGCCCGTGGGTTATGTTGCAGCGCTACGCGAGTCGAGTGTGGTGATCGCCGCATTTGCCGGCTGGAAGATGTTGAACGAAGGCGATCACCACGTGCGACTCACCTCGGCAGCCCTCGTGTTTGCAGGCTTGGCCACGCTCGTGGCGGGTGGCTGAGATTTAGAAGTAGATGATCTTCTCGGCGGCAGCTTCGGCTGCGTCGAGATCATCGGTGTAGGCACCCGTCGAGAGGTACTTCCAACCACCGTCACACACGATGAAGACGATGGTGCCCTCTTCGATTTCACCTGCCACCTTCACGGCGCCGGCGAGTGAAGCGCCAGAAGAAATACCGGCGAAGATGCCGCATTCGCGCACGAGGCGTCGCGTCATCTCGATGGACTCACGCGGACGCACCACACGCTTGCGATCGAGCACGTCGATGCCGTGCCAGTTCTCGAAGATCGGTGGGATGTAGCCCTCGTCCAGGTTGCGCAGACCTTCCACGCGCTCGCCGAGCGGTGGCTCGACAGCGACGATCTTCACGTCGGGGTTCTGTTCCTTCAAGTACCGACCGACACCCATCAGGGTTCCACTGGTGCCAAGACCAGCGACGAAGTGCGTCACTTCGGGAACGTCGCGCCAGATTTCGGGGCCCGTGCCTTCGTAGTGCGCACGTGGGTTGGCATCGTTTTGGTACTGATGCAAGAAGCAATACTCGGGGTGCTCCTTCGCCATCTGCTCCGCGCGACGCACTGCGCCATTCGAGCCTTCTTCGCCTGGCGTGAGAATGATGTCGGCGCCGAACACTTCGAGCATCTGTCGACGTTCGATCGACACGCTTTCAGGCATCAAGATCGTGATCGGGTTGCCCTTCACTGCAGCGATTGCAGCGAGTGCGATACCCGTGTTGCCTGATGACGGCTCCATCAATCGCTGACCAGGGCTGAGCACACCTTCCTTGATCGCCGTCTCGATCATGTTCTTGGCGATGCGATCCTTCACCGAACCAAACGGGTTCTGCCCCTCCAACTTGGCCAGTAGACGCACCCGCGGGTTTGGCGACAGCACGCTGACGTCGACCACCGGCGTGTTGCCGATCAGGTCGAGCACGTTTTCGAATGGGGGCATCGCAACTCCGGGGAATTGTTGACTGTCTTGGTCAGAATTGTAGCAATTGCCCCACTACAACCGTCCAGCCGAGTCGGCTATTCCCGATACCTAATAAATGGTGAGGGACGTCTCGGTAATCGTCTCCCCGACGATCCGATAGTTGCGGGGTTCGGGCACTCCCCGCTTCAGCGACACGATCATGTAGTGCCACGTGGGATCCGGCGCCTGGGCCACGTCCGTCGGGCTGGGATAGGCCTCGGTGTGGGTGTGGCTGTGCACCACCCCGATTACTTCTAGGCCACGATCCTCGGCATCACGCTCGATCAGCAGATGTTGCTTCGGATTGATCGTGTACACACGCGCCGACTTGGCGTCGTTGACGGTGGGATGGAACTCGAGCACCTCGCCGAGTGAACCCTTGCCAACGAGCAAACCACATGCCTCGTGCGGATAACCGGCAATGACGTGTTGACCGATCTGATCGATCACCGTTTGCGGTATGCGTAACGGACGAACCTCGGACATCGCGTTTTGAGGCTAGCGGTAGCCTCATTTAACCCTATGGACAAGGGCGAACGCACCCGTGGCGATGCTCTGGTAGCGAGCAATCGCAAGGCGAGGCACGACTACACCATCGTGGATGTGGTCGAGGCCGGCATTGTGCTGCTCGGAAGCGAGGTGAAGAGTGCCCGTGCCGGCCAGGTGCAACTGGCCGATGCCTACGCGCACGTGATTCGCGGCGAAATGTTCCTAGAGGGCATGCATGTTGCTCCGTATCAGTTCGCGGTGGGCGTGGGCAGCCACGAGCCGGTGCGCCGCCGCAAGTTGTTGCTACATGCCGATCAGATCCGTCGACTCGGCGAGCGCATGGCCCGTGAGCGGTTGACGCTGGTGCCGCTCGAAGTGCGCTTCAAGAAGGGTCGGATCAAAGTCGATCTCGCATTGGCGAAGGGCCGCCAGAAGGCCGACCGACGCGAAGCGATTGCGAAAAAGGAAAGCGAACTCGAAATGCGTCGTGCCCAAGGCAAGGCGCGCAAGGGGCTCTGAAAACAGCACTTCTTCTTCGCCGACTGGGCCATACGCGCCTCAATCCTCGCCTGACCTCGACTTGTGGCAGTGACGAGGTATTCCTAGGATCCCTGTTTGGAACATCTTTCTGGTGGCTTTTATTCGGAGTTCTGCCGGAGCGAGATGACCGCGACCTGAGGGCCACCCATGACGACACGGAAGACCAACCTTCTCGGACTGTGCGCGCTTCTTGCTTTCACCCTGCTCGGAGGGGCATCCGTCGTTTTCGCAACATCCACCGCCAACTTGTTCTTCAACATCAATGCAAGCGACTCTGCGTCGTACTCCACGAGCGCCCCGAGAGTCTGGAATGACCTGTCGACTTCAAGTCGAAACGGCCAGATACTCGGCACCTCTGGCCTCATCTATAACGGTACGACGAAGGCTCTTGAGTTTCCTGGCGGCACCAACTCGACCAATTCACTTGGCTATGTCGACATGGGGTCTGGGTTCGCCAATTTTGGCTCGGGAATCACCATCGAGTTTGAAGGCCACTTCGGCGCAGTCAACCAAGCCTGGGAACGAGTGTTCGACTTCGGCAACGGCGACGCGAGCAACAACATCTGGGTCGGCGTGTTTGGTGAAGCGGGACGACAAAACAGTCTTGCGATCGAGATATTCCATGGTTCGATTGGGAAAAACCGGTGCATTTCAGCTGGGAACATTCTGGTTGCCGATACCTTCGCGAAGTGGGTAATCACCCTCGATGGCACCACATGTCGGATGTACAAAGATGGCGTCGAAGTAGACACCGAAGTGGGACAAGTCACCATGACGAACGACGGCAGTTCGTTGGGAAGCGCTTACCCATCACTGCCAATCAACATCAATCGCACGCGAAACTACATCGGTCGCAGCAACTGGGGAGGGGATGCCGCCTTCGATGGAGCACTCAAATACGTGCGCATCTACACATCGGCGCTCACCGCAGCACAGGTCGCAGACAACGCAACCACCTACACACTCACCTACGCGACTTCAGATTCAGACACTGGCGCTGCTCCCGCGGCAATCACAGGAAATGGGCTCGTCACGTTGGCAAGCAACACTGGCAGCCTCGTCAAGGCAGGCCACACGTTTGGTGGTTGGGCAACTTCGTCAGGACAGACGACCGCACTCGGCAGCCCCTACAACCTCACGGCCAACATCACCCTGCACCCGGTGTGGAACCTCAACTCATACACCGTCACATACGAAGAGCACGGTGGATCACTCGTTCCCAATGGATCGTTTACCCACGGTGGTTCACTCTCCTACCCGACCCCACCAACGCGTGCAGGATTCACGTTCGACGGTTGGTTCCTCGCTGCCACGGGCGGAACCGCCCAGACCGCCAGCGCCATTGCTGCCGGCAATGCAAGCATCACGCTGCACGCGCAATGGAGTGCCGTCCCTGCCACGACGACCCCCTCACCAGTGACACCCGCCGCGCCAACTCCCACCACGACGACGATTGCATCGACGACACCAACGACACCCGCCACGACAGTCAACCCATCGTCGTCCGGCACTCGGCAGGGTGTTCGGACAGTGGTCATTCCAGGATTCACACCTGGCGAAACCCTCCAACTGATCGTTGGTCCCAACGGCACACCTCGAACGGTCACCGCAGATGCCAACGGCAACGTCACCTTCACCGTTCGTCTCAGTTCGACCGACAAGGACTCCGTACTGATTCAAGCCATCGGCAAGTCTCGCTCAGTGAAGAAAGAGGTCCGGTTCGCCGATTCGGTCACCGCGCTACCCAAGACTGGCTCCGAGACAAGTGGTCTGGTGTTCTTTGGTTTCATCGCGTTAGCCGGCGGCACGACCATCCTGATGTCTCGAAAGAGAAGGGGCACCCTTCGTCGCGTGCCCTAGATGCGCCGTGCTCAAGGCAAGGCGCGCAAGGGGCTCGGCTGAGGAAGATCACTTCCCCACACCGAGCCCCAAACGCGATCAGCAGCTCGAGTCAGTTGGTTTTGGCACACTCAATGCGAAGAGCGGACGCAACTTGAGTCCGATCCATGTGCCAACGAGGGCGAACACTGCCCAGACGTATCCGTGCAAACTTCCTGAGGCAATGCCACTGAAGTAGGCACCGATGTTGCAGCCTGATGCAAAGGTGGCGCCGTAACCCATGAAGATTCCGCCGACGATTCCCGCAGCAACGGTTCGACCTGGCACCTTCTTGTAGAACGCGAATCCGCCAGCCGCAGCAGATGCGATGAGCGCACCGACAATGATGCCGAAGTTGGCAACCGACGTGTTGTCGGCAAACACCGGTGCATCCAGGCCGGGACGTTCGTTCCAGAAACTCCACGACGCGACGTTCACGCCGACTGCATCGAGGATCTTCGAAGCCCACAGACGGAATGCGCTCGTGACGCCCCACGGACGACCAGTGACGAGCAATACGACGGCGTTGAGTACGGCAAGCACGATTGCGCCAACCCAGATCGGCCATGATCCGCGCAGCACACGCGCGATGCCGTTGGCCGATGGCACCGATTCGATTGCTGGTGGTCGACGGCGGCGAATGATCGCCTCAGCGATTCCTGCAATTGCAGCAAGGATGAGCAGCGACACCACGACGCCACCCCAGCGACCGAAGGTGTCGGGGAATGAGACGGGGTCGGCGAACTTCACGAAACCTGAACCCGTAGTCCAGAAATCCCATCCTGCAACACCGAGTCCTGAACCGGTGATGAACCCGACGAGTGTGATCACGACGGCGAGGTTGCCCGAACCAGTCGCGAACAACGTGCCCGATGCGCACGAACCACCGAGCTGCATGCCGATGCCGAACAACGCAGCGCCGACGAAGAGCGCCAGCGTGATCGGCGAATAGAAGCCAGAAGGCTCCGTGCCAAACCAACCGGTCCCCGCCTGGAAGATGATCGCGAACAACACGACAGCGAGACCGAGCATCACGGTGTGCGCTTGCAATGCTCGACCTTGACCCACCGATACGAGTTGACGCCACGCCGAAGTGAAGCCGAAACGTGAATGGAACAAGGTGACACCAAGGGCAAGACCAACGATGAACAACGTCGCTTTGGCACTGCCTTGGGAGTCACCGATCAGCCACAAGAGTGCCGCCCCGATGAGGGCTCCAGCACCGATGACAATCGATTGGATGGAAGGAAGCCCGGGCGATCGCCCGGACAGGGATGAAGTAGTTGCTGTAGTCATAGTTGATAATTATGACTGGATTAGTCGGATTTAGTCAAATACCCACAAACATTGAGCCGCAGGCGTTCCGAGGAGCAGGTTGCGATCCCCATTGCCCCACCCCGCCCGTACACTCAGGCTTGTACTACCAATCACGGGGCTGACAGGTTTCGACGTCAGTGTCGCTGGTCGGGCGTGCGACCCGAGTTGCTCAGACTCGTAAAACGGGGCAAACAAACAACTGCCAACAAGCAGTTCGCTCTCGCCGCCTAGTTCCTAGGGGGTAGAGAGCAACCGTGAGCCGCAAGGTCGCACGGGGCCAATTCACCGCAGCCCGGCAACAGAAGCGGGGAATGACGTCGGGAAAGACCGATGAC
>JBDKEO010000033.1:0-4450 GCA_039795205.1 Actinomycetota bacterium | reverse complement strand
ACGACCGACGCATCAGGAGACTTGCCCACTGCAAGCTGCGTCGTTCGTTCAGTCACCTGTGCCACTGCAGACGCGATCTGATCGCGCACCGCGTTACGTGCCGCTTCCAACTCGGCCTCGGCCGCAGCGCGCTTGGCTGCGATACGAGTGTTGGCTTCGGCGATCTTGGCTGAGCGCTCGGCATCCAAGGTCTGGCGGGCCTTGTCGACACGTCCGGCCGCCTCGGCACGAACTTCGGCGAGTGCCGCTTCGTACTTGGCAACGTCGGTCTCGGCTGCCTGCCTCGTCTTGTCTGCTTGCTCGAAGTCGCTTCTGATGCCGTCGTAACGAGCCGCCATTCCGTTGCGCACCTTCGGCACGAGGAACAAACGCATGATGAACAGGAACACCAAGAATGTTCCGGCACCCCAGAGGAAATCCTTGGGTTCCGGCGCAATCGGGTTTGGGCCCATGTCGTCGGACACCGTCTCTGCCGTGGTGGTCGCTTCGGACTCCTCCGCGGCAAAGCGGACGTCGACGAGCCCACCCTGTCGAGTCGTTACGTGGACGAGCATCGGTCAGGCGAACTTGAGAAGAATGAACGCGACGAAGCCGATGAGGGCGAGCGCCTCAGTGAACGCTGCACCGAGGAACATCGTGGTGCGGACCATGCCGGCCGACTCTGGTTGACGAGCCATCGACTCGATGGCCTTGCCGAAGATCATGCCGATGCCGATCGACGGACCAATGGCCGCGAGACCGTAGGCCAAACCGGCCATCTGCGCTGCCGAGATTGCCTTCTCCTCGGCTGCGGTGTACTGACCGGCTTCTGCAGCCACACGCACGCTGGCGTTGGCGATTCGGGTAAGGACTTCCATTTTCTTTTCTCCTGTTTCTCTGTTTTTTGTGGGTTTCTGTCGTTACTTACAACTCGATTAGTGCTCGGGATGCGTGGCGCTGCCGATGTACACCGACGTGAGGATCGTGAAGATGTACGCCTGCAGGAACGCAACCAGAATCTCGAATCCCGTGATGAACATGAGCAGTGCGAATGGCAGCACGCCCACGGGCACCAGGAAGAACTGCATCGTCTCGGCCTGGATCAGGGCCTCGGTGAGGAGGGCGAAGATTACGAGCAGCAAGTGACCAGCGAGCATGTTGGCGAAGAGACGAACGGCGAGCGAGAAGGGGCGCACGAGCAGCGTCGAGATCACTTCGATCGGGGTGACGAGGATGTACAGCGCCTTCGGCACGCCCGGCGGGAAGAAGATTCCCTTGAAGTAACCGCCCACTCCCTGATGCTTGATGCCAGTGGCGTTGAACACCACCCACACCACGAGCGCGAGGAACGCGGGAATACCCATTCGGGCAGTTGCGGGCATCTGCAGGAACGGAATGATTCCCGGAACGTTCAACAAATAGATGAAGAGGAACAGCGTGAGCAGGAACGGCGTCCATGCGAGGCCGCTGCGACCCATCGTCTCCATGATGATGTTGCGCTCGATGAACTCGACGATGATCTCGGCCAAGTTGCGCGCACCCTTCGGCGCCTTGCGGTGATCACGCATGGCTGCAGCAAGGAAGATTCCGCTACCGATGAGCACTGCAGCGATCGCGATGATCGAGATCTTGTTGAAGTTGGGGAACAGATCCTGCCAACGAAGGATCGTGTTGATGGGTGGGAAGCTGAAGCCACGACCTTCCCCTGCTTGGGGCATCAGTCGCTGCGTCATTTCGGCTACGAGAGTTGTTGAGAGCATGGTCTTCCTGTTGTTGGCTAGCTGCCGTTGGTTGAACTAATGAGATCTGACTTCTTGGGCTTCACTCCGGGAAAGGCAAGCGACAGGGAAACATAGCGCAACTCCCATACCAGCAAGCCAAGATGAGCGACCACGATCGTGATGCTGAGCGGAATGATCTCCACCCACGAGGCGTCGGCCACCAAGTAGACGGCCAGGGTGATTAGGCCCAAGCGCACCAGATAACCGAACAACGTGGCGCCCATCAGCACCGCATACGAGATTCGCGCAGCCACCGTGACGATGGCTGCGGCGAGGAAGAAGTTGGCGATGATCAACGCGAGCGCGTATCCCGCGGACAAAGCGCCGTTCACTCCCCAACCAATTGCACCGAATGCAATGAACAGCGGCGCGCCCATTAGGCCACGCTTCACCAAATCGCGACCGATCTCCGCTTCGGGGCCGCTCTTCTCGTCGCGCCTCGACAACACGTTGACCATGCGCGGATCGGTGGACTTCATTTCGAAGCACCGCTCTTGTCACGACGCTCTTTCTCGAGCGTGTCCATCTGCAGGTTGTACGTGTAATACATCCGCACGAAGTTGCCAACGGTGGAGAAGATGACGAGCCCGATCGTGATCCACGGGCGAGTGTCGAACGCAGCGTCGAGTGCCAAGCCGATCAAGGTGAACACGAGCACGCTGACGGCGAGTTCAGTGCCACGACCGATGGAGTCATTCATCACCGGCTTGTTCTTCGGCACGATCAACTTGTTCAGCGACTTCATGGGTTCCCGAGTGAGGAAAGGGGGCTTGTGAAACTCTGAACAAACTAGGCGAACCCGAGCCTCAAAACCAAATAGAGACGCCCACAAAACCCTTGATTTCGTGCGTTTGTACCGCGCTAGGGGTTGCTCCGCGAGAACCGCGGATGGAGCACCGTGAACAGCGCCAACGCCACCGCGGCAGCCAGGATCGGCCCGAAATTCGGGGTCTCATTGGAAAGTGCGGGCAGCAGGGCCACGGCCGAGAGCAGCGCCGTCCAGAGCCACAGAATCACGACGGCGCGGCGGGGGCCGTGGCCGAGCGCGATCAGGCGGTGGTGCAAGTGCCCACGGTCAGCGGTGGTCAACCCCTGGCGCGAGATGGTGCGGCGCAACACGGCAAACAGCACGTCCACGATCGGCACACCGAGGATCAGAAGCGGAATGAACAGCGGCGCAATGAAGAAGTACGTCTGGGCGCTGAAGCTCTGAATCTGCGGATCGGCTCGCCCACCCACCACGCTCGTCGAAATCGCAAGCATCAAGCCGAGTAGCAGTGCACCGCAGTCGCCCATGAAGATGCGTGCCGGGTTGAAGTTGAACGGCAGGAAGCCGACGCACACCCCCACCGTGATGATCGCGATCAGCGGTCCGATGTTCGGCTGGCTCAACAGCGTGAGATCTTCGAGGTGCTTGCTGTACAAGAAGAATGCGGCAGAGGCGATCGCCACGATGCCCGCAGCCAAACCGTCCAAACCGTCGATCAGGTTCACCGCTTGGGTCATACCCACTAGCCACACCACCGTGAACAACGGAATCCAGTCGTCGGACAACACGAACACGTCCAAGAACGGCACACGGAAATAGAACATCGTGACGCCGAACCACACGAGTGCAAGCCCGGCCACCACCGTGCCCGTCACCTTCATCGGTGCCGACACCTCACGAATGTCGTCGAACAAGCCGAGCACCGTGATGATCAGTGCTGCCGCGATCACACCGAGGATCTCGGAGTTGTTCGCCACGACCAGATCGAAGCGATCCATTCGTGATGCCACTGCGAGCGCCACGAGCAACCCCACGAGGAACGCCACACCGCCGATGTTCGGCGTGGGCACGGGGTGCGCACGCCGTTCGTCGGGTTCTGCCATCCACCCCTTCTTGCGCGCTACGCGCCCGACGATCGGCGTCGTCACCGCGGTCGCCGCAGCGGCCGAAGCGCCGACTATCAGGTAGCCGCTGAGATCAATCACGCACTCTGCGGATAAACGGGGAACTTCGCACACAGCGCCGCCACCTTGGCGCGCACTTCGGCCACCTTCGCCGAATCGGCACGATGACGCAGCGTCGTCGCGATGTACTCGGCGATCAACGGCATCTCTTGTTCCTTCATTCCCTGTGTCGTCACCGACGGAGTGCCGATACGCACGCCGCTCGTGACGAACGGGCTACGTGGATCGTTCGGGATGTTGTTCTTGTTCAACGTGATCCCTGCTTCGTCGAGCACGATCTGGGCTTCCTTGCCGGTCAGCTCGGCATCGAACGGACGCAGATCCACCACGATCATGTGAGTATCGGTGCCGCCCGAAACGAGACGGAACCCTTCCTTGGAAAGGGCTTCGGCAAGCGCCGCTGCGTTCTTCACGATCTGCTGGGCATACGCCTTGAAACTCGGCTGCAGTGCTTCATGGAATGCCACGGCCTTACCGGCAACGGCGTGCTCGAGCGGCCCGCCTTGGCTTCCTGGGAACACCGCCTTGTCGATGGTGGCCGCGTGCTCCTTCTTCGAGAGGATGCAACCACCGCGCGGTCCGCGCAACGTCTTGTGCGTGGTGAACGTGACGACGTCGGCATACGGCACCGGGTTCGGGTACGCACCACCGGCAACGAGACCGGCGATGTGGGCGATGTCGAACATCATCAACGCACCCACTTCATCGGCGATCGCCTTGAAGGGCTCCGGCTCCAA
>JBDKEO010000018.1:0-5851 GCA_039795205.1 Actinomycetota bacterium | reverse complement strand
GTGGTGGTGGGATCAACGCTGTTCTTCTCGGCAGATGACGGAACGAACGGGGCCGAACTCTGGAAGTCCGACGGAACTGAAGCGGGCACCGTAATGGTGAAAGACATCCGAACGGGAAGTGCCTCGTCCGCCCCGGACGACCTTGTGGTGGTGGGATCAACGCTGTTCTTCTCGGCAGATGACGGAACGAACGGAGCCGAACTCTGGAAATCCGACGGAACAGCAGCTGGCACCGTAATGGTGAAGGACATCCGAACGGGAAGTGCAACGTCTAACATCTTGAGTCCAGTCGCCCTCGGATCACTACTCCTATTTGCGGCAACTGACAGTTCAAGCGGATATGAACTGTGGAAGAGCGATGGCACTACGGCCGGCACGGTAATGGTGAAAGACATCCATCCAGGATCCAGCTCAGGTGGTCCTGTCTATTCTGCTGGCATAACCGTAATGGATCATCGGCATTCTTCACCGGTACGACTGCTACCGACGGACCATCACTCTGGAAGAGCGATGGGACTGCAGCGGGAACTCAATTGGTGAAAGACATACACCCGTCCTCGACCAATCCAAGCATTGGATACTCCACGGTGGTCAATTCGACCCTCTTCTTTTCGGCAGACGATGGCACGAACGGAGCAGAACTCTGGAAGTCCGACGGAACAGAAGCTGGAACCGTCATGGTCACTGACTTGAGGCCCGGTTCCACGGGGTCGATTCCCACAGGTCTCGCCAAGTTGGGCTCGACTCTTCTCTTCATCGCAACTGACGGCGTAAAGGGCCGAGAGCTGTGGCGAAGTGATGGCACAGTGGGTACGACTACGACTACGACAGTCTCACCATCCATCTCTGATTCAACTCCGTTGCTTGATGCCGGAACCACGACATCAACCACGGAATCGACAACCACCACGTCACTCCCCAGCAGTGCTTGCCCCTTCAAAGCAACTCCTGGATCTACCTCGACCAAGATTGAGTTCTCAAAGCCTGACTTGCTCAGTGGCTCAAACGACATCGACTACTCGGTCGATGGTGGACGAACCTGGACAAGAGTCTCAACTCTCAAATCAGGTTCAAGTTGCGCAAGCTTCCGCATCAGTGGACTTGAGCCCGGTCAGAAATACTCACTAGACCTTCGACTGACTTCCACAGATGGCACCCACCAAGAAATTGGTTCCTCGGAATTCACGACGACTTCTCAGCTGCCCGAGACCGGCAATGGATCTCTTTCAATTATTGCAATCATCATGATGCTGGTGGGAGCCACTTTCTTAGTGACGAGAAGGCGCAATCTTCCTACTACCTAGGGCGCGGGGACCTGCTGCGTGACGCAGTGGATTCCGCCACCGCCATACGCGAGGATGCCGCCAATGTCGAGACCGATCACGTCACGGTCTGGCATGTATTCGCCCAGTAGGGCAAGCATCTCGTCGTCGGCGGAATGCCCGGCAACGGGAACGATCGCTGCCCCGTTCACCACATAGAAGTTGAGATACGGCGCCTGCACGGTGCGTCCACCGAACTCGACGATCGGTAGCACCGGCACCTCGAGGATCGTGAGCCCGTGTCGCTCCGCCACCGCGCGGTTCTCGCGCATCAGTCGATTGTCGACGAGCGATTCGTCGTTGCAACCCTGCATGACGAGCACACCCGGCGCCACGAATGCGGCGACGTTGTCCACGTGTCCGTCAGTGTCATCATCCATCGACACGCCATGCGGCAGCCACACCACTTCGTTTACACCAAGCTCGGTGCACAACCGCGCTTCGATCTCCGCTCGCGTCAGCGCCGGATTGCGGTTCTCGTGTAACAGGCATTGCTCGGTCGTCACCAATCGGCCTGCTCCATCCACGTTGATCGATCCACCCTCGAGCACCATGTCGATGTGCTTGGCGCGATGGCCCGCGTGGTCGGCCCACGTGCTCGCCAGCTTGGCATCGTTGTCATAGGGCGTGAACTTGTTGCCCCAGCCGTTGAAGATCCAATCGAGTGCCACCCGCTCGTTGCCGTCGCGAACATAGATCGGCCCCGTGTCGCGAACCCACGAATCGTCAATCGCGATGCCCACCACATCCACATCGTCACCGCACGCTCGCTTTGCCTCGTCGACGTCCTGTGGTCGCGCGATCATCGTCACCGGCTCGTAGCCCGAGATCGTGCGAGCAAGTGCCGCGTGCGCCCGCTTCGCTTCGGGGAGATACTCGCCGTAGAGGTCCACTCGAGTGGGCCAACACACGAGTGAGCGCTCGTGTGCGGCAAACTCAGGCGGCATCAACAACACGCGCCCCCGTCGAGACTGGTGAGCGAGCGGTACAACTCGGGGCGACGATCGCGGAACAGACCCCACGACAGTCGCATCTGACGCAATTCGGCCAAGTCGAATTTCGCCACCAACACTGCTTCATCCGTGCGGTTGGCCTCTGCCACTTTTGCGCCGGTTGCATCGGCGATGAATGACGAACCGTAGAACGTGATCTCCGTGGCTCGACCCTGCTCGCGTCCGATGCGATTTGCCGCTACCACGGGTACGAGGTTTGCGCCCGCATGACCTTGCATCACGCGCTGCCAGTGACCGGAGGAGTCCCAAGTTGGATTCGGTGGCTCACTGCCGATCGCCGTCGGATACAGAATCACTTCCGCACCCTGCAACGCCATTGCGCGCGCAGCCTCGGGAAACCACTGGTCCCAACAGATCCCGACACCAATGACACCGTGGTTCGTGTTCCACACACGGAATCCAGTGTCGCCAGGGCTGAAGTAGTACTTCTCGGTGTACCCCGGACCGTCGGGAATGTGGCTCTTGCGATAGATCCCCATCACGGTTCCGTCCGCGTCGATCATCGCCACCGTGTTGAACAACGCGTTGTTCGCGCGCTCGTACACGCTGATCGGCAACACCACGCCCAATTCACGCGCCACGCCACGGAAGTGTTCGACCGTCGGGTGGCCTTCGATCGGGAGCGCCCGCTTCAGATCGTCAGCCGTCTGGTCCTTGCAGAAGTAGTGACCCTCGAACAGTTCCGGAATCAAGACGACCTGAGCACCCTGTTTCGCCGCTTCACGAACGAGTCGCTCAGCAGTGGCCACGTTGGTGGCGACGTCCTCAGTCATCGCCATCTGAATGGCGGAGAGAATCATCCTCAGAGCACGCTCTCGATGGCGGCAACTACTTCGGGCGCATCCGGGGCCGTCTTCGGGTGGAATCGTGCCACCACCTTGCCTGCACGGTCGACCACGAACTTCTCGAAGTTCCAGCGAATGTCACCGTTGTACCCCTCACCGTCATTCGCTTCGTTCAACTGGCGGTACAGGGGATGCTGGTGATCACCATTGACGTCCACCTTCGTCGTCAACGGAAACGTCACGTTGAAGCGTGTGTCGCAGAATTCCTTGATCTCCTCGGCCGTTCCGGGCTCCTGGCCGAGGAACTGGTTGCAAGGCACGCCGAGCACGCTGAATCCCTTGTCGGCAAAGCGGCCATGAATGGCCTGCAAGGCCTCGTACTGAGGAGTGAGCCCGCACCGCGAAGCCACGTTCACCACGAGTGCCACCTTGCCCTTTACCTCGTCGAGAACATTGCCGCTTCCCATGAGCGGTGCAATTGCGTTGTCATAGACGGACATCATCGCCTCCTTCGCCACGAGCGTACCCGTACACCTGCTACACAAGTCGGGTGACTCGAGCAAACTTCGACGCCAACTACTACCGCCGCTTCTACGCACAAACCCCGGTGCACTCGCGCAACAAGGTGGCGGTGCTCGCCACTGCGGTGCACTCCATGTGCGAGTGGTGGGACGTACGGGTGAAGTCGATGCTCGACGTCGGTGCGGGAATTGGTTACTGGCGCGACTGGTACCGCGAGAACCATCCGAAGGTGCGCCTGCAGTCAGTCGACATCAGCGAGCACGCATGTCAAAAGTATGGTCACGATCTTCGCGACATCACCGAGTGGGCGCCAGCCAAGCCATTCGACCTCGTCGTCTGCCACGGCGTGCTGCAGTACGTGAGTGACCGCAACGCTCAGCGCGCAATCGACAACCTTGCTGCCGCGACAAAGCACGTGCTGTATCTCGAGATCCCCACGAAGGACGATCTCGATGAAGTGGTGGACACGAAGTCAACCGACCTCGACATTCACTGGCGATCGGGTGACTGGTATCGCAAGCGTCTCGGCAAGCACTTCGTACAGGCCGGTGCAGGGATGTGGGTGAAGCGATCGAGCTCGATCGTGTTGTACGAACTGGAGCGCTGCGACTAGTTCTTGCGGCTGACCGCAGCCCACACCGTGCTGGTGCACGCAGCGGCCACCACGGTCTTCAACACGTCACCCACGAGGAACGGCGCCACACCGAGCGAGATCGCGTTCTGGTCACCCGTGGCCATGGGTACACCGAGGTGCACGCTCAACCACGTTGCGCCAAACGTGTAGATGATCGCCGAGCCCAAGAGCATCGCCGGCAACGATGTCGCGAAGTTTCGATCCTGCTTACGCTCGGCAAGTCGACCGACACACCACGCAGCCACGATGAAACCGAGCAGGTAACCCATCGTTGCTCCAGTGGCCGTCTCCCAACCGCTGCCACCACCTGAGTAGAACGGCAGCCCGACGATCCCACACAACCAGTAGGCGCCCATCGACAATGCACCGCGGTTCGCACCGAGCACTGCTCCCACCAGCAACACCGAGAAGGTCTGCAACGTGAGTGGTACGGGAGTGAATCCGAGGGGGATCTCGACCTGTGCCGAGATCGCAGTGACGAGTGTTCCGAGGGTCACGAGTACCGCATCACGTACGAGCGTGTTCTCTCGACGGGAAACGGGAATGAGATCGGCAAGCACACGGGATGACGCAACGGTGTTCATGACCGACGACGCTACTCGCGGGGTCGAACCTCCCAAAAGCCGCTGGTCACCACATCAATCAATGCTTCCTAGGATGAGGACATGTCGGGCACGGTCGCCGAAGCGTTCGCTCTTGCCGAGAGGGCCGGTGCCGCCATCGAGTCAGCATTCGACGGCAAGCATCACCTCCTCGTCGTACTTGGCTCGGGTTGGGCCGAGTCGGTACCGATGCTGGAGCAAGCCTCGAGCACGCCCAGCCGTTCACTCCCCGTCCACGAGATTCCTGGGTTCGCCAAGCCGACAGCGCTCGGTCACGGTGGTCAACTCGTCTCGATCACGATCGGTGCTACTCGCGTCTTGCTCCTCACTGGCCGAACGCACCTGTACGAGGGGCGTGGTGTGCACGCCGTCGTGCATGGTGTGCGCTCGGCACATGCAGCAGGCTGCACGTCGGTCGTATTCACCAACGGTGCTGGATGCCTCCGTCCGGATTGGAAGGTCGGCTCAGCCGTACTCATCCGTGATCACATCAATCTGACTGGGCACTCGCCACTCACGGGCGACAACCCACCCGCACCCTTTGCAGGACGTTTCGTCGATCTCACCGACGCGTATTCACGGGAGTTGCGCGAAGTAGCGAAGCGCGTGGCACCAGACATCGCCGAAGCCGTATATCTCGGATTGCACGGGCCACATTTCGAAACGCCATCCGAAATTCGTGCAGCCGCATCGTGGGGCGCCGAGATGGTGGGTATGTCCACCGTGCTCGAAGTCATCGCCGCTCGACATCTTGCGATGAAGGTGCTGGCACTCTCGCTTGCAACGAATCAAGCCGCCGGCCTAGGCAGCGAGCCGCTTTCCGGCGAGGAAGTGATCCAGGTTGGTAAGGAAGCTGCTCCTCGCGCCGGTGCGCTGCTACGTGACGTGCTCATCGCACTCGATCGCGCAGAGGTGGTATGACACTCGCCATTACCAACGCCACCGTTGTCGTGGCGAACGACGCAGGTGATGT
>JBDKEO010000145.1:0-6807 GCA_039795205.1 Actinomycetota bacterium | reverse complement strand
ATGGCGATCTTCACGAGGTCACCGCACGCCTGCGAGATCGGCCAGAACTCGTCGATACTCGAGGGTCATCTTGTCGTACTTGGTGTGCACTTCTTCGGTTATCTCCAGTGGGAAATCGGGCTCGATGTGCTCGAGTAGCGCACGATCCTCCGCCTGGACCAGCTTGTCCACGGCGGTGATCGACTCCCACCGCTCAGGAGCAGGATTGTCGTTGCGCGCAATGAACTGGCAGAACAGGGTGTGCTCATCGTCGATCGGTGTGCACGTCTTGTACAACACGTGCACGATTCCGTTCTCCTCGTAGACGAGTCGGCCGCGGAAGATCAACGGCTGAACGAGCTCCGCGTGTGTGGTACGACGTGTGGTCTCACCCGTCACTCCATTGATGTTGCGCATCGCGTCATTCACCTGAGCGATCAGCGTGACGGAGAACTTGAGGTTCAAGCCGTCTCGCAATACGTCGCCCATCTCCAATTTGTTGTTGGCGTTCGAGCCGATCGAGTTGCGGTGGACCCACGCCACATGGCTGACATCGAGCGCGTTGTCGACGATGCGTGGCGCCGACGCTTGCCACACGTCCATCATCTCGTGGATCAACGTGTATCCGCCCTCTTCCAACTCGGCGAGATGAGGCATTTCTGCGGGTTCACTCCCCACACACGCCCATACGAGTCCATGACGCTCATTCACCTTGACGGCATCCACCTTCGCGCGAGCTGGGATGGGCAAGCCCGCCTCCTGCGATGGAATGTGCACACACTTGCCATCGCTACCGAATTCCCACCCGTGGTAAGGGCATGCCACACAGTCGTTGACCACCCACCCCTGCGAAAGACGTCCACCCCGGTGCGGGCAGCGATCGCTCAATCCGTGCGCCAAACCACTCGAGTCGCGATAGACGACGTAGTCCTCGCCGAACATCCGCACATGCTTCGGCGTAGTCGACAGATCGCTCGAATAACACACGGGATAGAAGTAGTTCCGCAGAGCAGGAATTTCACTCACCAACATGTTCGATCTCACCCCTCGATTCGAATCGACGATTTCTCGCAATAATAAGCACGCTTACTAACTACCATAGGCCAAAATTTGAGCCTTGTCGCTACCGCGCGCTGATTTACTGCTCCGAATAGGGCTGGCCCACGGACTTCGGGGCACGGCTGCGGCCGACGAACCCTGCCACCACCACCAAGGTGACGATGTACGGGGCGGACAACAGGAATTCCGACGGAATACCCGTATCGAGGTTGCCGAGCTTCAAGCGGACCGCTTCAGCCAGGGTGAACACCAACGCCGCCACGAAGGCGCCGATCGGGTGCCAACGACCGAAGATGACCGCAGCCAGGGCGATGAATCCCCGACCTCCCGTGATGTTCTCGTCGAACCGCCCCACCGCGCCGACAGGCCACCAGGCCCCACCGAGGCCGGCCACCGCCCCACCGATCAACAGGTTGCGATAGCGCAGTTTCAACACATCCACGCCAAGCGACCCTGCAGCCTTGGGGTACTCGCCAATCGCTCGAGTACGCAGACCCCAACGCGTACGGAACATCCACCACGTGGTAGCGGCCACGATCACGTAGGAGAAGTACACGAACAGGTTCTGCTCGAACAACGCCGGACCAATGACGGGAATGTCGGACAGCAACGGCACGTGGATGGGCCGAAACGGTGTCAGGTAGTTGTATTCCTGATTCTTGGCGAGCACACGCTGCCCGACGAAACTCGTGACACCCAGCGAGAGGAAGTTGATCGCAAAACCGACGATCACTTGATCCACCTGGAACTTGATCGCCAGGACGCCAAGCAGACCACCCAACGCCACCCCGGACGCCACCGCTCCCACGATTCCCAACCAGGGGTTGAGCACCGAACCCACGACCGAACCAGTGAAAGCTGCCAACAACAACTGACCTTCGATGGCGATGTTGATGACACCACTGCGCTCGCACAAGATGCCCGCGATCGCCCCGAGAGTGATCGGCACACTGCGTGCCACCGTGTCCTGCAACATGCCGGTGAAGTTGAACGATTCACCACTCGCCGACCAAGCGAGGAACGACATGACGAACAGCGCGGTCCCCACCGAGAGGAAGACGTTCATCAACCGGCCATAGCCGCGATACAACTGGAATGCGCCGGCACCCACGAGCGCAACCGCAAGGATCTGGGCGAAGCGTTGCGAGGGCAAGTCGAGGGTGAAGGACTCGGTGAGGTCGAACCCGGCAGTGCCGCCGTCTCGGGTGAAGAACACCGCGGCAATCACGCCCAAGACGATGAGCGACACACCCGTGTTGCGCGACTGCTTTCGCTGTTCTGCAGAGAGCGACACCGACGCCGTCACGATCCCCACCCCTTGAACGTTTGACCCGTCGTGACCTGTGCCGACTTCACTCGCCAAATTGCCTTGACGAGTAGAGGTGCCGCGATGAACATTACGATCAACGCACGAAGCACCACGATGAGGTCGATGTTGATGTCCGTCATGACTTGCATGTCGCGACCTCCGCTCTGAAGCGCGCCGAACAGAATGCCCGAGAACATCGTGCCCAGTGGCGACGAACGACCGAGCAATGCAACTGCGATGGCATCGAACCCGATCGTCCCAGCGAACGTTTGCGTGGCGTAGCCGTATCGACCGAGAATTTCGATCCCGCCTGCCAGGCCCGCGATTCCGCCTGCCACCACCATGCCCATGATCGTGAGCCGCTTCGCCCGCATACCCGCGTACTCGGCAGCATCTGCATTCTGGCCGAATGCCTGGAATTCGAAGCCCATCTTGCTGCGCTCGAGGAACCACCAATAGGCGGCGACGACGAGCAGCGCCACGATGATGCCCGAGTGAGCGGCGAAGCTGTCGAGGCCGATCAATCCGAACACTTTTGGCAGCATCGCCTGCTCGGAGACGAACTTGGAGATGGGATCACTGCGGTCGGGACGCTGGAACAACTCAGTATCGAGGGCCCACAAGATCGTGAACGTGGCGATGTAGTTGAGCATGATCGTCGTGATCACCTCGTGCGCGCCGGTACGCGCCTTCAAGATTCCCGGAATTGCCCCGTACAGGGCACCACCCACCACACCCGCCAGCAACGCAAGCGGAATCTGCACGATCCCCGGACCGTCCATAGCAAAACCCACCCACGTGGCAGCAAGCCCACCTGCCAGCATTTGGCCAGTGGCACCAATGTTGAAGAGACCGGTCTTGAATGCAACAGCAACGGACACGCCCGCGATGATGAATGGCGTCGAATTGTTGATCGTCTCGGACAGTGCACGAGACGAACCCACGGACCCTTTCACCAACGACCAGTAGGCGGTTCCCAACTCGGAGAACGCCGCGCCGATCTCGCCGTTGCCCAATCGTTCGACGTCGGAGAGGATGATGATCAGTGCACCGACGACGAGCGCCGAGACGACCGCCAACAACGTGATCACGAATGAACTCATGCGATTGAGCCGTGAGCCGAGGGCGTCGAACCAGCGCGGCATCAGGACGCAGCTCCTTGCGGCTTCGATCCGGCCATGTACAAGCCGACGTCCATGGCCGATGTCGATTTAGGGTCGACTTCAGCAACGATCTTGCCGCGGTACATCACGAGTACTCGGTCGGAAAGCGCCATCACTTCGTCGAGCTCGGTGCTGACGATCAGCACCGCCGTTCCCGCGTCCCGCTCCTTGACGATCTGGGAGTGGATGTATTCGATCGATCCAACGTCGACACCGCGTGTGGGTTGCGATGCCACGGCCAAGCGCAAGTCTCGACTCAACTCGCGAGCCACGATCACCTTCTGCTGGTTACCACCCGACAACGTACTGGCAGGATTGTCCACTGAATTCGTTCGCACGTCGTAGTTCTGCACCAGCTCTTCGGCGACATCGTGCACCTTGCCCCAATCCATCGAGACGCCGCTCGAGAACTGCTCGCTGTGATACCTGGTGAGTACCAGGTTCTGGGCAATGGTCATGCCCACCACGAGCCCCTGACGCTGACGATCTTCGGGGATGTGCGCCATTCCCAACTCATGACGTAGGCGTGGAGAGGCGGAGGTGATGTCGTCTCCCCCCATCCGAACTGCACCTTGGATTGCAACTCGGAGTCCCGTCAAGGTCTCGACCAACTCGGTTTGACCGTTGCCCTGCACTCCTGCGATTCCCACGATCTCTCCACGACGAACCGAGAATGAAATGTCGTCCACGACCGTTCGGCCATCGGGATCGAGCACCGTCAGACCCGTCACCGCGAGCACTTCTTCTCCCGGTTCCGCGGAACCCTTACTCACCACCAATTGCACCGGACGACCGACCATCATCTCGGCGATCTTGTTCTCGTCCGCCTGCTGCGGAGTGGTTTCGCCCACGACCTTGCCGCGACGCAGCACGGCGATCCGATCGGCGATGTGCAGGGCCTCCTTCAACTTGTGGGTGATGAACACCACACCCTTGCCGGATGCCACCAACGACTTGACGATCTCGAAGAACTCGAGAATCTCACTCGGTGTGAGCACCGCCGTCGGTTCGTCGAAAACCACGATCTTGGCGTCACGCAAGAGCACCTTCACGATCTCCACGCGCTGCTGAATACCCACCGGCAGGTTCTCGATCAGCGCATCAGGATCCAAGTCGAGGTGGTACTTGTCGGAAATTTCCTTGACCATTTGGCGCGCCTTGGCGATGTCGAGGCTTCCCAGCGCGCCGGTGGGCTCCACCCCGAGTACCACATTTTCCGCCACGGTGAACACGGGCACGAGCATGAAATGCTGGTGCACCATGCCGATCCCAGCCGAAATTGCATCGGCGGCAGATTGGAATGTCACCGGCTGACCGTCGATACGGATCTCGCCTGAATCGGGGCGGTACATCCCGTACAGCACGTTCATCAGGGTGGACTTACCTGCGCCGTTTTCACCGATGAGCGCGAGAACTTCGCCGCTCGAGACGCTCAGGCTGACGCGATCATTCGCCAGAACTCCGGGGAACGATTTGGTGATGTCGACGAGATCAAGCCGCACAGCGGAACCGCCCCATTCGAAAACATTACCCAAGACGATTCACGCCAGAAAATGGAACGAGGGGGTCGCTTTCGCGACCCCCTCGAACCTCACGCTTGAAGCGCGGGAATTACAGCGTGGCGATGGTGCCGTCGATGATTCCCTGCTGGATCTCGTCCAGCTCGGCCTGCAGTTCGGCAGGGATCTCCTGCGAAACGACGTAGCCGGCGCCACCATTGGCCAAGGTACCGACATAGTCAGTGCCACCGCCAGTGCCAGCCAAGCCATCTTGCACGGCCTGGAACACTGCTGCCGTCACGCCCTTCAGAGCGGACGCGAGGTACACGTTTGCGTTCTCCGCGTCGGAGATCGCCATGTCCTTGTCCACGCCGACGATGCGGAGCTTGCCGTCAGTCTCCTGAGCGAAGGCTGCCGAGCCGAGACCCACTGGGCCGGCGACGGTGAAGATGATGTCTGCGCCCTCGTCGTACATGGTCTTGGCAATGTTGCGGCCGTCATCGAGGCTCTCGAAGTTGCCGGCGAAGGTGCCGTCCTGCTTGTCGATGTCCCAACCGAGGACCTTGACATCAGCGCCCTTCTGCTCGTTGTAGTACTTGACGCCGAGCGCAAAGCCCTGCATCCAGACCGTCACCGGCGGAATGTTGATTCCACCGTAGGTGCCGACCACGCCCGTCTCCGACATTGCGGCGGACAGGTAGCCCGTGAGGAACGCGCCCTCATTGGCGGCAAAGGTCAAGCCCTGCACGTTGGCAGCAGAGGTGCCCGAGTCGACGATGGCGAATGCCACGTCCGGGTTGGCCTCGGCGAACTTCTTGGTGGCATCTGCGAGCAAGAAGCCGACGGTGATGATGACGTCACAACCCTTGTCGACGAACGACTGAAGGTTCGGGTCATAGTCTGCGTCGCCCTGCGACTCGAGATACTCAGCTGTCACACCGAGTTCTGCCTGAGCCTGCAACAAGCCCTCGTAAGCAGCCTGGTTGAAGCCCTTGTCGTCCACGCCACCGACGTCGGTGACCTGGCAAGCCAAGCCGGTCGGCTCGGCCGTGGTCTCTTCGGTTACTGCCTCGGTGTCCTCGGTTGCGGTGTCGTCGGATCCGCCGCATGCGGCAAGACCAACCACTGCAACGAGGCCGATAGCGAGACCCTTGAAAGTCCGCTTCCTCATTGTGTGTTTCTCCCTCTCATACGTCGTGCACGACGTATGTGTTTGTAGTTGCGCCGAGCATAGTGCAAGGCAAAGTCAGGCCCGAAAGCCCGGCATGACCACCTCGGCAAGTAGTCGGGCTCGCTCCCCCTCGTCGATGAAGGCTGCACGCACCCCCGCCACCGTCGTGGCGAGAAACTCACTCGCTCCCCAGCCGAAGGTGTTCGCCAGGGCTTGCCATTCGTCGGAGATGGAGGTTCGGCTCATCAGGCGATTGTCAGTGTTGACGGAGACCGGAAAGCCCGCCCTGAACAAAATGTCAACCGGGTGGCTGGCGAGATTCGGATACATCTGAGTGTGCAGATTGGACGAGGGGCACACCTCCAACAGCACTCCCGCGTTGAACACATCTTGGGCATCTGCGCCCAATGTGTACATCACACCATCGACCACGATGTCGTCGGCAACTCGCACCCCGTGACCGATGCGCGATGCACCGCAGGTGATTGCGTCCTGGATAGAGGAGATTCCGTCGCCTTCGCCAGCATGCAGCGTGTAGGGAATTCTCTCCGTGCGAAGGAGGTCGAGCGCATCACGATGCAGCGATGCGGGCCAGCCGCGTTCAGGGCCGGCCAGATCGAAACCGAC
>JBDKEO010000140.1:0-2602 GCA_039795205.1 Actinomycetota bacterium | reverse complement strand
TGTTTGGCGAGTGCGCGCAGCCAGTCCACCACCGGTGATCGCTTGCCCGTGGCCATCGCCGTGAATTCACGCGAGATACACACCTTGCTCATGGACCCCGCGATGTAGCCACCACTCGGTGCCTTGCCGACGCCGCCGACGAGAAGCGGCATCATCACGGAGAACCCGCGCGCCACCACTTCTTCGGCGAACTCCAATACTCGTGGCGTAATACCGGGGATCTCATGGACGACGATGACGCCGGGACCGCTGCCGCGTCGGTAGACATCGTGCGTGATGCCTCGATCAGTGAACGATCCCTTGACCCACTCGTGTATCGCCATTGCCACACCGTAGTGGTGGGCGGGTCAACGGGGTCGCGCCACTCCCACGACTCGCGACCAGTAGACCGCCGACACTTTCACCACGTCGCCAGTGCGCGGCGCGTGCACCATCTGCCCGTTGCCGAGATACATGCCGACGTGGTGGATCGGGTAACCAGAGAAGATCAAGTCGCCGGGCTGGATGGCGGCAGTCGGAATTCGGTTCAAGCCGGCGTATTGCGTGCGCGAGGTGCGCGGAATGCCGACTCCCGCCACGCCCCATGCATAGGAGGTGAGACCCGAACAGTCGAACGCCGATCCCGGTGACTTGGCACCGAACCGGTATCGCACACCGAGCTGGCTGAGTGCGGCGCGAATGGCGACTCCCGCCTTCGACGACGGTGGTGCCACGTTGGCGTACTTACTGCCTTTGAAGCGCGCGGCCTCGGCCTGTGCTGCTTCGAGTGCCGCTTGTTCGCGACGCTGACGCTCGGAGCGCAACAACTGACCGAGTTCCAGTTCTGCTGCAGCCTGGCGTGCCTCGTACTCGGCGGCGAGTGCTTCCGCCGCAGACAAACGTGCGGCGGCATAGTCGGCCACCTGTTCGGCCTTCTTGCGCTGCCGCTCGAGCGTGGAGCGCTCCTTGGCCAACGCGTCGATCACACCTTGCAGAGCGTCCGCGTTACCGACACCCGTGTTCAGTGCCGACGACGTGAGGTATCGCTTGCGCACGATGTCCGACAGCGAACTCGTCGAACTGAGGATCGTCGACAGGCTGTTGGTCGACCCGCCGCGGATCAGAGACTTCAGTGCCACGTCCTTCATCTCGGCCTGCATCGCGGCGAGTTCCACTTCCTTTTCGGCGATGCGCTTTTCAGTCTCGGCGATTTCCACCTGGAGGTCTTCCATGTCGTTCACGGCAAGCGCGTAGGTCTCGCCCATGGCGTCGATCTGCTCACCCAGGCGGTCGAGCTCGTTGATGATCTGGTTGACCCGGCGCTGCTGGTCGTTCGAGTTGCCCGTGCCTACGCGGGCAGCCTCGACGGGGGTCCCAGCAATCAGGACAATCGCTAGCGCCCCAGCAACTACTCGGGATGCGCGTCCTCGCCCAACGGCGTGACGAATCATGATGTGGTCAGCCTACTGATTATTACGATTGTGTTTCAGTCGCGCCCAAACGCCCGTATTTATTGGGTTTATGGGAACTCTGGCTTATTCCCACTCGATCGTGCCAGGTGGCTTGGAGGTGACGTCATAGACCACCCGGTTGATCCCGGGCACCTCATTGATCACCCGCGAGGAGATGCGCTCGAGCAGGTCGTACGGGAGCCGTGCCCAGTCCGCCGTCATGGCGTCCTCGCTGGTCACGGCTCGCAGGATGATCGGGTGGCCATAGGTGCGTTCATCACCCATCACCCCCACCGAGCGGATGTCGGCCAACACCGCGAAGGCCTGCCAGATCTCCCGAGTGAGACCAGCATGGTCGATCTCCTCACGAACGATCGCATCTGCATCCTGCAGCAGTCGCACGCGCTCGCTCGTCACCTCGCCGATGATCCGCACGCCAAGACCGGGGCCTGGGAACGGTTGTCGCCACACGATCTCATCGGGAAGACCGAGTTCGCTCCCCAATGTGCGTACCTCGTCCTTGAACAGATCACGTAGTGGTTCCACGAGTCGTAGTCGCATGTCCTCGGGCAACCCACCCACGTTGTGGTGGCTCTTGATCACTGCGGCCTTGCCGTCGTGACCACCGCTCTCGATGATGTCGGGATACAGCGTTCCTTGCACGAGGAACTCCGCATCGACGATGCCACCCGTGTTTTCCTCGAAGATGCGCACGAACAATTCGCCGATGTTCTTGCGCTTCGCTTCTGGTTCCGTCACTCCGCGCAAAGCGGCGAGGAAGCGCTCACCCGCTTCGACGTGGATCAACTCCATACCCATGTGTCGACGGAACGTCTCGACCACT
The DNA here is from genome assembly GCA_039795205.1 of Actinomycetota bacterium. Lineage (GTDB taxonomy): Bacteria > Actinomycetota > Acidimicrobiia > Acidimicrobiales > Ilumatobacteraceae > UBA3006. The sequence continues at coordinate 328 of JBDKEO010000140.1, read as the reverse complement.
TGTTCGCTTTCACCCCTGCGCATGAGTCCCGTGTCGACGTACACGCACGTGAGTCGATTGCCGATGGCGCGGTGGACGAGCGCTGCCGCCACCGCCGAATCGACACCGCCGGACAAACCACAGATCGCCCGACCCTCGCCCACTTGTGCCCGAACGCGTTCGATTTGCTCGTCGATGATCGACGACATCGTCCAATCGCGATCGATTCCGGCGAGATCGTGCAGGAACGTCTCGAGTACGTGCTTGCCACACGGAGTGTGCACCACTTCGGGGTGGAACTGCACGCCCCACACTTTGCGCACCGGATTTTCGATCACCGCATACGGCG
>JBDKEO010000024.1:0-23704 GCA_039795205.1 Actinomycetota bacterium | reverse complement strand
AGCAGGTGCTCGTCGAACTGTGGGATCACGGTGATCCGCTCGATTCGGTACGCAACGACGAGCTGGTGCGTTTGGCACATCGCTGCGACGTGGAGTGTGTGGCCACCAACGACGTGGTGTATGCCACCGTGTCGCAACACCGTTTGGCCACTGCCGTCGCCGCAGTGTCGCGGCGGGCCAGTTTGGATGCGATCGATCCCGATTTGCCGCCCGCTGCCACTGCGTACTTGCGCTCGGGCGGTGAGCAACGTCGACGCTTCGCGCGTTACCCGGGGGTGGTCGGCCGTGCCGCCGAGGTCGCTGCGGAGTGTGCGTTCGACCTGCGACTCGTGGCGCCACGGCTACCACCATTTCCCTGTCCCGACGGAATGAGCGAGATGACGTACCTCCGCCAACTCGTGGAGCGTGGAGCGCAACGTCGGTACGGATCGAGGCCCACCGACACCACGGAGGATCTCTCGCTGCGCAGTCGGGCATGGCGCACGATCGACCACGAACTCGAGGTGATCGCCACGCTCGGATTCGCCGGCTACTTCCTCGTGGTGTGGGACATCGTGCAGTTCTGCGAGCGCAGCAACATCCTCTGTCAGGGTCGTGGCAGCGCGGCCAACAGTGCGGCGTGTTACGCGCTCGGTATCACCAAGGTGGATGCGGTGTCGCTCGGGTTGTTGTTCGAGCGATTTCTTTCTCCCGAACGCGACGGTCCGCCGGACATCGACATCGACATCGAGAGCGGCCGTCGTGAGGAGGTCATCCAATACGTCTACGAGCGGCATGGTCGTCACCACGCCGCTCAGGTGGCCAATGTGATCACCTACCGCGCGCGTTCGGCGGTGCGCGACATGGCTCGGGCACTCGGTTATGCACCCGGCCAGCAAGACGCGTGGAGCAAGCAGATCGATCGCTTCTCGCATCTTGGTGAAGCAGCTGGTGCCACGCCAGAGATTCCCGACGCAGTGCTCGAGCTCGCTACGCAAGTGGAACACGCCCCACGTCATCTCGGCATCCACTCGGGAGGAATGGTGATGTGCGACCGCCCGGTGACGGAGGTGTGTCCCGTGGAGTGGGGGCGCATGGAGGGACGCAGCGTGCTGCAGTGGGACAAGGACGACTGCGCCGCGGCCGGTCTCGTCAAGTTCGACCTGCTCGGTCTCGGAATGCTCTCCGCTTTGCACCGGGCGGTGGATCTGATTCGTGAGCATCGCGGAGTGGAGGTGGACCTGGCGACGATCCCGCAGGAAGACGAGGTGTACGCGATGTTGTGTCGCGCCGACACGGTGGGGGTGTTCCAGATCGAGTCACGTGCCCAAATGGCCACGCTCCCGCGACTCAAGCCGCGGCGGTTCTACGACCTCGTGGTGGAGGTGGCGTTGATCAGACCAGGTCCGATCCAGGGCGGGTCCGTGCATCCTTACATCCGTCGGCGCAACGGCAAAGAGCCGGTGACGTACTTGCATCCGCTGCTCGAGAACAGTCTCGGCAAGACCCTCGGTGTGCCGTTGTTCCAGGAGCAGTTGATGCAGATGGCGATCGACGTCGCCGGGTTCACGCCGGCGCAAGCCGACGAGTTGCGTCAAGCGATGGGTTCGAAGCGTTCACGCGCGCGCATGTTGCGGTTGCGCGATCGGCTGTACGCGGGCATGGCGCACAACGGGATCGTCGGGGAAGTGGCCGATCAGATCTTCATGAAGATGCAGGCATTCGCCAACTACGGATTCCCCGAGAGTCACTCGGTGAGCTTCGCCTACTTGGTGTACGCCTCTGCATGGATCAAGTTGCACGAACCCGCTGCGTTCTGCGCCGCGCTCGTGAACTCACAACCGATGGGGTTCTGGTCGCCGCATTCGCTGGTGCAGGACGCGCGACGCCACGGTGTGGTGGTGCGCTCACCCGATCTCAACGCTTCGTCGCACGACGCCACGCTCGAGCCGTGCGCCGAGTCGTTCGGCGGGTTCGCGGTGCGACTCGGCATTTCGTCGGTGCGCGGCATCTCCACCGAGTTGGCCGAGGAGATCGCCTCCGCCCGGCCGTTCCTCGACATGGAAGACGTGGTGCGCCGTGTGCCGCGGGTGCAGGAGTCACACCTGGAGTTGTTGGCCACTGCCGGTGCGTTCGACGAGTGCTTCGGTGCGACGCGACGCGGCGCGTTGTGGAGCGCGGGTGCAGTGGCTCAGTCGCGGCCAGATCGTTTGGCTGGAATCACCGTCGGTGCCGACGCGCCGAGCCTGCCGGGAATGGCCCCGATGGAAGAGGTGGTGGCCGATCTGTGGAGCACCGGTATCTCCACACGCGGACACCCGACGGAGTTGTTGCGCGAGGAACTCTCGCGGCTCGGTGTGGTTGCTGCACGCGACCTTGCGACGGTCGGCCTCGACAAAGTGATGGTGGCTGGCACCGTCACTCATCGTCAGCGACCGATGACTGCACGCGGCGTGACGTTCATCAACCTCGAGGATGAAACCGGGTTGATCAACGTGGTGTGTTCGCAGGGGTGTTGGGCTCGTTATCGCCGCGTCGCCCGCGGTGCCGGCGCACTGTTCGTGCGGGGTCGACTGGAAGTGGGCGATGGAGGAGTGGTCAACGTGGTGGCCGAGCACATCGCGCCGCTCGTGATGCCGGCTCGCGTGCCGGCACGCAACTTCCGCTGAGCGTCATTCGCTCGGGCGCTCGTTGAGGTGTTCGTTGAACGCGCGGTACGTCTCGTAAATGTCTTTGCACACGTCGCACAGTGGCAACTGCTTGGGGTCTCGTGACGGCACCCAGACGTGCCCGCACAGTGCTTCGATCGGTGTGCCGTTGATTCGCGCTTCCAGGATCTTGGCTGCCGCATCCTCGTCGGGCCCCGTCTTCACGATGTGGGCCATCACCGGCTCGCCCGTTTCGGGGATGCGTTCGGTGAGCGGTTCGACTACGGCGGGGCGGACCTGCAGCGGCGTGCTCACGATTTCTAGACTACGACCATGCCGCTGTACGAGTTTCGCTGCAAGACCTGTGACGTCACGTTCGAAGAACGTCGTTCGATGGCCGCAGCGGACGAACCCGCAAGTTGCCCCGAGGGTCACACCTCGGTGGTGCGACTGCTCAGCGTGTTCTCGTCAGTTGGTGGAGCCGCCGCGCCGGCAGCGCCCGCACCTCGATCGGGTGGCGGCTGCGGCGGCGGTTGCGCCTGTCACTAACGATCGAGACTGACTGCACCGTGGCGCACGGTGAAGAAGTGCAGCAGTCGTAACCCTGCGCGCTCCAGACACGGTGAGAGAGCGTGCCTGAACGAATCGTCGCGATGTGACGAGTGGGTGGCGTGTACCTCGGCGACGATCACGCCCGCAGTGAGAGGCGACGACGACGCGAGACCGACAATGTCGTGAGCCAGTTCGCAGGAGTTGGCGGAGAAGTCTGCACGAACGTCGAACACCGAGATGGATTGGCCGGCGTTGAATCGATCACAGGTGATCACCACGAGTTCATCGCGCAAGGGGCGAGAGATGGCGAGTGAAACGACGCTGAGTGCCTCTGTCGCAGTGCGGATGGGCTCGACTCGGGCGCGCGGGAGCGAGAGCGGTGGCACGAGTGAGGGGAGCATGGTTGCCGCAGATTACGAGAGCGGTGTGACGGCGATCGCCACGCTGGCGACTGCGATCGCGATCGGTACTGCGATTTGCCACCATCCTGGTTGCCGCGTTCGAGGTGGCGGGATCATCGCGGCGCCACACAGCGCTCCGGCAATCGCACCGCCAAAGTGGCCACCGATCGAGACACCGGGAATGGTGATCGTGATCAGCAGGTTGATGGCGAAGGTGAGTCCAAGGCCGGTGCGCATCGGGTTCACGCCGCGTTGACGCAGTCCCACCACGCCGGCGGCCATCAACCCGAAGACGGCACCGGATGCTCCACCAGTGAATGCATTGGGGGAGAGCAGGAGCGCGCCCGCGGATCCGGCAAGGAGCGACGCCCCATACACGAGTCCGAAGCGCAGCGTGCCGAGTGACGGTTCGAGCAATCGCCCGAGTTGGTAGAGCAGGAGCATGTTCATGGCGATGTGGAAGATGCCGAAATGGACGAATCCTGCCGAAACGAGTCGGTACCACTCGCCGTCGTCGATGAACTGGCGGGAGATGACCATTGCTTCCTGCACGCGCAGAAGCTGGTCTCCACCGAAACGATCACCAGCACCGGTGAGTATTCCCCAGACGTAGATGCCGACGTTGATGGAGATCATCGCGTTCGTGAACACGAACGGATTGCGTCGCAAGTCTCGATAGCGGCCTTGAAATGGCTGTTTGTTGCGCCCGAACGATCGCCTGCGGGTCGTGGCCCGCGGTGGCAACGGTGGGGGGAGTTGCGGGGGAGGAAAGCTCACGTCGTTACTCGGGTGCCTTCTCCGCTTCGGCTCTGTTCGCGAGGTACCACTCGACCGTGTTGCGGATGCCTACTTCGAAATCGGTGTGTGCGTGCCAACCAAGTTCATGTTCGGCACGCGAAGCATCCACGCGTCGACGTGGTTGACCGTCTGGCTTGCTCGGATCCCACACGAGTTCACCCGTGAATCCCACGACTCGGGCGATCGTCTCCGCGGTTTCGCGGATCGTCACTTCGCGGTTGTTGCCGAGGTTGATCGGTTCGGTGCTCGTGCGCAGTTCGGCTGCCAACACGATCGCCTCTGCGGCGTCGTCTGCGTACAAGTAGTCGCGACTCGCCGTGCCCGTGCCCCACACCTGCACCTTGTCGTCGCCGCGCTCCTTTGCTTCGACACACTTCTTGATCAGTGCGGGAATCACGTGTGAGACCGACTCGTGGAACTTGTCGCCCGGCCCGTAGAGGTTGGTGGGAATGACGAAGGCGAACTGCTGGCCGTATTGCGCTTCGTTCACTTGGGCGTGCACGAGGAGTGCCTTCTTGGCGATCCCATACGGCGCATTCGTCTCTTCCGGATACCCGTCCCAAATCGATTGCTCACGAAATGGAACGGGGGTGAACTTTGGATACGAGCACACCGTGCCGAGGATCACCGTCTTTTCCACTCCGGTGGCACGCGCGGCCTCGATCGTGAGGGTGCCCATCATCAGGTTGTCGAGGTACAGCTGGGCTGGCGCCACCTGGTTGTAGCCGATGCCGCCCACCCGGGCGGCCAAGTGAATCACGTGGCTCGGGCGATGTGTCGTGAACAACTGCTCAGCCACACCCACTTTGGTGAGGTCGGCTTCTCGACGACGAGGTGCGACGACGTGTGCGCCGAGTGAGCGCAGTCGGTTGACCACCTTGGTGCCAAGGAATCCATTGCCGCCCGTCACCAGGACGGTGCGGTCTTGCCACATCTGGGCACCCTGTTTGGTCATGCACTCCGACGATACCGAGTTGGCACAATGGAAGAGTGCGGGTCGCCTACACCCTTGAGCAGTGCTGGCACCGCGTTCCGGGCGGTACCGCAGTCGCGGCGCTCGAAGTCGCTCGAGCAATGCCAAACGTCCGTCCCGATGTCGAACTCCTCGGCGTTTCAGGAAGGCATGGCGAAGATCCTGCCGTCGACTTCGATTTGTCGATCGACGTAGCCGGTCTTCCCGTGCGCGGACCAGTTCTCTACGAGACGTCGCTGCGATTGCGTTGGCCGAAGGTGGAGTCCGTGTGGCCGGATCTCGACCTGCTGCATTCGACGAGCATCATCCCGTTCGCCACTTCTCGTCCGCAGGTCGTCACGGTGCACGATCTCGCCTTCCTGCGGCATCCGGAGTTCTTCACTCGTCGTGGCAACGCGGTGTTTCGTCGCAGTTTGCGCGCGGTTCGCAAGCATGCCGCTCGTGTGATCGTCAGTTCGCGGGCCACTTACGACGATTGCGTGGCGGCGGGCATCGACAAGGAGCGGTTGCGTGTCGTGCCGCTCGGCGTTCGTGTGGTCGAGCCGACACCAGAGGAGACGTCCCGCGCGCTGGGCGCACTCGCCGTGCCTACGTCGTTCATCTTGTTCGTCGGCACCATCGAGCCACGCAAGAACCTGGGGCGATTGATCGAGGCGGTGATGAGTGACCCGACGTTGCCGCCACTCGTCGTCGCTGGTGCATCAGGGTGGGGCGATTCGGTCACTCAAGTCGACGAGGAACGTGTGCACTTCGTCGGTCATGTCGATGACCTGTCGTTGCGGGCCCTGTACCGATCGGCAATGGCGTTCGTCTATCCATCACTGTGGGAAGGGTTCGGCCTTCCGATCCTCGAAGCGATGGCACAGGGAACTCCCGTCGTCACCTCGCGTGGCACGTCCACTGAAGAAGTCGCAGGCGGATCCGCAGTGCTCGTCAATCCGTCGACTTCCACGGCGATTGCCGAAGGAATTGCCGAGGCTCTGCGTCATCGAGATGGCTGGGCACTGCGTTCACGTGCTCGGGCGAGCGAGATGTCGTGGGATGCCGCCGCTCGTGCGACTGCAGCGGTGTACGACGAGTTGGTTCGCTCGTGACGACGCGCGTTGCCGTCAACCTTTCATGGTGCGTGCCTGGTCGAGTGGGAGGAAGCGAGGAGTACCTCGTTCGCCAGTTGCTCGGAATGCACGAACATCGCAACGAGTTCGACATCCAAGTCTTTGCTCCGCGCGGTTTCCGCGCTGCTCATCCGGAAATCGGCGAGATGTTTCTTATTCACGAGGTTCCGACTACGGGCAACCGTCGCGCCGTGCGAGTCATGATGGAGAACACGTGGCTCGCTCGTGCCACCGCAGGGTTCGACATCGTGCATCACGGTGGCGGAACGATTCCGTCGCTCGGTGGGCATCGCACGCTGCTCACGATTCATGACGTGCAATACACGGCGTATCCCGAGTACTTCTCGCGGCTCAAGCTCGCCTACTTGCGGCGCCAAGTTCCCGCGTCGGTTGCTCGTGCGAACGCGATCGCCGTTCCATCACGGTTCGTGCAAGAGACGCTCGTCGAGCAGTTCGGGGTTCCTCAAGCAAAGGTCGTCGTCGTGCGTCACGGCATGCCGTCCTCGCTGGGTAGTAACGCCACACCGGAAGCACAGCTTCGCGAGCGTTTCAATCTGGGCGGAAACAGGGTGGTGGTGTATCCCGCCGTCACGCACCCACACAAGAACCATCGGTTTCTCCTGCAGTTGATGGCGAGCCAATGGCGAGACGTCGTGCTCGTGTGCGCCGGATCCAGTGGACTCGCTCATGACGAGGTGGTCGCACTCGCACAGCGTCTCGGTGTCGACGATCGGGTGCGGATGGTCGGTCGCGTAGCCGACAACGATCGCGACGGACTGTTGGCTTTGGCCGAGGCGATGGTGTTTCCGAGTTTGTACGAGGGTTTCGGTGCGCCACTCGTGGAAGCAATGACGATCGGTACGCCGGTGATCTGTTCGAACCAGGGTGCAGTGCCTGAGGTGGTGGGAGACGCAGCTCTGGTGTTGCCACTCGATGAGAATGCGTGGGCATCGGCACTCACCACCGTGGCGAATCGCCGTGTCGCGATGATCGAGGCAGGGCGAGTGCGGGCACGATCGTTCTCCGTCGCCGCATCGGGTGATGATCTCGCGTTGGCCTATGCGGCAGTCATGCGCGGAGCCGCAAAATGAACGCACCGCGCAGGCTGCGACTCATCGTGTTGTGTCCGCACTTCGCACCGGACATTGCGCCCACTGGTGTCGTGATGACGCGAATCGTCGAAGAATTGGCCGAGCGTGGTCATGAACTGCACGTGATCACGGCGGCCCCGTGGTACCGCGAGCACCGTGTGGAGCCCGGATTCGAAACGAAGTGGTGGCGAGTGGAACGCACGTCGTGGGGAACCATCTCGAGAGTCAATCCGTTCCCTGGTGAGTCCAAGTCGAACATCTTGCGTCGGGCGATCGGGTTCGTCCTGTTCAGTGTGCTCGTTGGTGTGCGTGGACTCGTTGCGGGAGGACGAGGTCGCGTGGACGGTGTACTCGCAATGTCGCCACCGTTGACTTTGGGCGTCACGGGTTGGCTCGTACGCATGGTGCGCGGTGGTCGATTCGTGTTCAACATCCAGGACGTATTCCCGGATGCAGCAATCGAGACCGGAGCAATCTCGAACAGCTTCGTGGTGAAACTCGCACTGTGGTTGGAGAAGTTCAGTTACCGCCGCAGCGACAACGTCGTGCTCTTGTCCGAAGATCTCGCCGAGAACGTGCGCAGGAAGCTCGGCGCACGAGATGAATCACGTGTGTGTGTGATCCCCAACTTCGTCGACACCGTCGCCATTTCACCGTCGCCGCGCAACAACTCGTACCGCGCCGATCTCGGAATCGGCGATGAATCCGTCGTGATGTATGCAGGAAACGTCGGTTACTCGCAGTCACTGGAGTTGATGATCGAAGCAGCCAAGGCGATTCCCGACGTGAAGTTCGTGATCAATGGCGACGGGTCGGCGAGATCCTCTCTCGAGGAGCGCGGACGTGGTCTCACCAACCTGTACTTCGTCGACTACCAACCGATCGAGCGATTGCCCGAGGTGCTGGCTGCTGCAGACATCCACGTGGTGCCGTTGCGCGCGGGATTGGCCAAGGTCAGCGTGCCGTCAAAGTCCTATTCGGTGTTGTCCGCAGGACGACCATTGCTCGCTGCCATCGATCTCGGTACGGAGATACCTCGTCTCTTGCAGGAGAGCGGGGGCGGTGTCGCAGTCGCCCCCGACGATCCCGTGGCATTCGTCGATGCGTTACGCGAGATGTTGGCCGATCCCGTGCGATTGTCGGCGATGGGTCGGGGTGGACGGGAGTGGGTCGAGCGGCACGTCTCGCCGAGCGGTGTCGCCATCGCCTACGAATCGCTGTTCCTCTCGTCGCGCGACGATGGAAGACCGATAGCCTGAGCGGACCGTGGCTCGCTCATCGTCTGCACAGAAGATCGCCCGTTTGGCCCAGAAGGGCAAGGGAAAGAAGGTTCGTTTCCAGGGTGGTTCCACCTTTGCCACCGTGATCCTGGCGATCGTTGTCCTTGGCTCGATCCTCGTGGCTTACGCCCGCCAAGCCGAGCCGGTGGTGGATGCATCGCTCACTGCCGAACAGCAGTACGCGTTGTCGTTCGGCGTGTACGTCTGTGACGAGTTCGTGCAGGGAATCGCTGCCGTTCCTGCCGCGGATGCCATCGATACGGAAGCCTCGACTTCGATCGTCGGCGAAGGTTTGGTCCTCTGGAAGCCGCAAGTGCTCGCAGGAGAGCGCAAGGCTCGTTTGGGCACGATCTTCGATCTCTATGGTCTCGAGGTGAGTGACTCCTCGATCACCTTTCCGGCCACGGTCGCGGTGAACGACGGCAAACCCGTCGAAGAGGAAGTAACCGAGTGCAATGGTGAGCCTGGCTCACTCGTCGTGGTGACGTGGCCAGATGCATCCGATGTGGCTACTTCGGAGCAGTCGATCGCCAGCTTCGACGGTGTGCGTCTGACCGACGACAACATGGCGATCGTGCTCGCGTTCATTTCGGACGGCGCAGAGGTGCCCCAGCCCGACTCGGCCGCCGAAGTCTCCACGGTTCCTCGCCAGGGATAAGCGCTTCACGATGCACGCGGTCGTGCTCGTTGGGGGATTCGGTACTCGGCTGAGACCACTCACGTATACGGTTCCAAAGCCATTGTTGCCAGTCGGCGATCGTCCGATGCTCGAGCATCTGTTGGAACGTTTGGCGCGTGGCGGAGTCACCGACGCGGTGCTCGCCCTCGGCTTCAAGCCTGATCCGTTCTTTGCCGCCTTTCCCGGTGACCGATGTGCAGGCGTGAACCTCACCTATGCGGTCGAGGATTCTCCCCTCGATACTGCTGGCGCGATCGGCTTCGCTGCACGCCGCGCCGGTATCGATTCGACTTTCGTCGTTGCCAACGGCGACGTGATGACGTCGCTCGATGTGTCCTCGTTGATCGACTTCCATCGACGTAGTGGTGGTGAAGCGACCATCTCGTTGACTCCAGTCGAGGATCCGAGCCAGTTCGGCATCGTCGAGACCGAGCCGAACGGATTGGTGAAGCGATTCGTCGAGAAGCCGAGCCCTGGTGAGACGACGAGCAACTTCGCCAGCGCGGGTACCTATGTCATGGAGCCGCGGAGTCTCGAGCGCATGCCCGACGGTCAGAAGTTGTCGATCGAGCGTGTGGTGTTTCCGGCGATCGTGAGCGAAGGCGCATTGTTCGCCATGGCCACCAATGACTACTGGATCGATGCTGGCCGTCCCGACACGTACCTTGACGCCAACATCCACCTGGTGCGCAGTGGACTCGCGTCTCCGACCCACGAGTCGGCGATGGTGGGCGAGGATGTCGAAGTGACGGACGCGGTGGTGGGTGCTCGAGCGCAGGTTGGACGCGGCGCATCGCTGCGCCGGAGCGTGATCCTCCCGGGAAGCACGATCGGTCGTGACGCCATCGTCAGTGGATCACTCGTGATGGGTGTGGTCGGTGATGGAGCGGTCGTGATCGACTCGGTGATCGGCAAGGACGGTGTGGTCGAAGCCGGCGAGACGATCAGTGGTGTCAAGCGCCCGGATGATACGCATGCCTGAGGCGCGCACTGGTCGCACTCGTCGTTCGCGCTTGCCTGAGATTCGAGGGCCAGTACTCGTCGTTGGCGGAGCGGGATTCGTCGGTTCACATCTCGTCGAGCGCCTGTTGGCGGAGTCGCTTCCCGTTGACGTAGTGGACGACCTCTCGACGGGGTCGCTCGCCAATCTTGCCGAAGCGCGTGCGATGGGCGGGGAGTTGCGGTTTCACCATCTCGATGCGGCGACGATCGAGTTCGGCGAACTCGTCGGTCTGCGGCGGCCAAGTCTGATCGTGCATCTCGCTGCCCTTCACCCAGGAGCAACCGGTTTGCGCGACAGCCTGCAGGCGCTCAACGTGACGGTCAGTGTGCTCGAGGCAGCCCGTCACCATGGAGTGCGCAAGGTGGTGACGTTCCTTCCTGCAGCCCTCGTCTACGGCGAGGTGGAAGTTCGTCGACTGCCGGTGAAGGAAGGGTATGAAACCGCTCCGGCGGGAGTGCCGCAGTTGGTGGCGAAGTCGATCCGGGAGGCACTCGGGGTGTATCGCGAAGTGCACGCGGTGGAGTTCACCTCGCTGATCGGAGCGAACGTGTACGGATTGCGTCAGCGCCCCGAGGATGGTGTCGTCGCCGCGTTCGCATCCGCGATCATCCGACGTCAGGATCCGGAGATCTTCGGTAGTGGCAAGCAAGCGCGCGACTTCGTATACATCGATGATGCGGTGGACGCGCTGTTTCGTGCGCTCACGCGCGGCGATGGGCTCGACATCAACGTGGGGACGGGGACGCAAACCACCGTCGAAGAAGTGTGGAAGCGCCTCGCCGCAGGGTCGGATCGGCGGGCCGTCAAAGTAGATCGCCGTGCAGGTGACGTGCAGCGGGTGTCGTTGTCTCCAATTCGAGCACGCATCCAGTTGGGCTGGCAGCCGTGGACGTCACTCGAAGACGGACTGAAAGTGTTCCGCAACCTCTTCTTGCGGATGACGTCAGAGCTGCGCGACTAGCGGAACAAGTCCTCGCGCGCGGGGCGCACGATCTCTTTCATCGACGCTTCACGGAACCACTCCGCGTTTGCGCCGCGGACTATGGCAACCGGTACTCCCGAGGACTTGCCCATCACCATCTCTGCTGCGCCGGCTAGTTGATCGGCCACGCATACTTCGGTCACCTGCATCGTGCGACCGAGCGCATCGGGGGTGCCGCGAAGATCGACCACGCCGGCGATACCAGCGACACCAATCGCCACGTCGGTGAGTCCCATCCGCCAGGGGCGACCGAAGGTGTCGCTCACGATGACGCCCACTTCGACACCGAGCTTGGCGCGAATGATGTCGCGAATGCGCCGTGCAGAGCGATCGCTGTCGAGGGGAAGCAGTGCTGCGTATCCACGTTCGACGTTGGAGAGATCGACGCCACTGTTGGCGCAGATGAAACCGTGCTTCGTTTCAGTGATCATCAATTCACCGCGCCGACGAAGCACGCGAACTGCCTCCTCCTCGACGAGTTTCTTGTGACTCGTGGGGTCGTTGGGATCGACCGCGACGAGCCTGCCTTCCGCCTTGGACACGATCTTTTGGGTGACGACCACGACGTCGCGATCCAGTAGGGGGCCATTCGGCTCTTCACGACATGCGTCGACGACGATGTCGCCGACTTGGTCGCCGGGCTTCACCTCGCCGATACCCGAGACACCCCACATCGTCAGACGACTCATGCGCGTACTCCGCAGGTGATCGCCAGACGTTCCGTCACGTCGGGCGAGCTCATGATGGTGTTGGTCACGACGCACTTCATGCCGAGCCTCTCGACCTCGTCGGCATGGTGGGCGTCTTGCTCATCGATCACGAGAGTGCCACAGATTTCGCGGTAGATGCTCGCCACTCCGACGACGCTCGGACGCATGCCGAGTTCCGTCATCAATCGATCTGCGGGGCCCTTCAACGCTTTGCCGCCGACGATCGGTGAAATCGCGACTACATCGGCGCGACGAGCGGCGAGCGCAGCGTCGACACCGGCAAGAGCGCGAAGCGGTCCGATCGACACGATCGGGTTGGACGGAGCGATGACGATTCGTCGAGCGCGCTCCAGAAGTGGAAGGAACGTCGGGGTTGCCGTCTCACTGCCAGCGAAACGCACGCTCGCCACGCGCACATCGTGACGGAACTTGACGAAGTATTCCTGGAACGAGATCTCCGTGCCGGCCTTTCCGGCAGCGCAGTTCTCGGCGAGCGTGACGAGTGTGCGAACCTCACCGTCGCTCATCGGCACGATCGAGCACGGGCAGTCCCATGCCGCGGCGATCTCGTTCGTCACTTGGCTCAACGATGCACCTTCACGCAGTCGGGCAGTGCGGTAGAAGTGCGTGGCGAGGTCGCGATCACCCAGGTTGAACCATCGCGGCGCAGCGGTCGAATAGGGAGGCGTCACCCGTTCGAATCGGGCGAGCGACTCCATCGCAGTCCATGTCTCATTGGCCAGACCCCAACCCCGTTCTGGGTCGATTGCGCCGGCCACCGTGTAGGTCACGGTGTCGAGGTCGGGGGAGATGTGCAGACCGTGGAGCACGGTGTCATCGGCGGTGTTGACGATCGCCGTGATGGGAACCTCGAGGCGCACGGCTCCGCGGAGGAATCGCGCTGCGCCTACTCCTCCTGCCAACACCGCAATCATGCGTTCGAAGCGTAACGATCGATCACTGGTAGATTCGGGGTCTCATGCCCACCGCGTTCATCACCGGAATCACGGGTCAAGACGGCCGTCACCTCGCGGAGTTCCTCCACGGCAAGGGTTACAAGGTCTACGGAATGATGAAGGGTCAGCACAACCCTCGAGCCGAGATGATCCGCGAAGAGTTTCCGTTCATCGACATCGTCCCGGGCGATCTCACCGACCTCTCCAGCCTCGTCGCTGCGCTGGAACAAACGCAGCCCGATGAGGTGTACAACCTCGGCGCAATCTCGTTCGTCGCCATGTCGTTCAATCAGGCAGAACTGACGGCCAACGTCACCGGCCTCGGCGTTCTACGCATGTTGGAAGCAGTACGCATGGTGGGTGGTGCGACCAACAACCCGATTCGCTTCTACCAAGCCTCGTCATCTGAGATGTTCGGAAAGGTACGCGAAGTGCCCCAGACGGAAATGACTCCGTTCCATCCGCGTTCGCCTTACGGCGTCGCGAAGGTGTTCGGGCATCACCTCACGGTCAACTATCGCGAGAGCTACGGACTGTTCGCTTGTTCGGGAATCTTGTTCAACCACGAAGGCCCACGTCGTGGCCTCGAGTTCGTCACCCGCAAGATCACGAATACGGCCGCACGAATCAAGCTCGGAATCGAAAAGGAACTCGTGCTGGGCAACATCGATGCGAAGCGTGACTGGGGTTTTGCCGGTGACTACGTCAAGGCGATGTGGCTGATGCTGCAACAAGATCAGCCCGACGACTACGTGATTGCCACGGGCGAGACCCACTCCGTGGAGGAGTTCCTCACACTGACCTTCGAAAAAGTTGGTCTCGGTGACTGGCGCCCACACGTGCGCCAGGATCCAAAGTTCTTCCGTCCGGCAGAGGTCGACCTGTTGATCGGTGATCCATCGAAGGCCAAGAACGAGTTGGGCTGGACGCCCGAAGTCAGTTTCGAGCAACTCGTGGGGATGATGGTCGAACACGACCTGCGCTACGAGTCCGATCGACTCAAGCGCTGACTGTCACTCGAGCGGACGCTCGGCAAACGCTTCGATCACTGATTCGGCGTCGGGTCGATCACCACTCTCCATGCGTCGCTTGATCGACCAGCCGAACACGAGGAGTGACGCCACCGAACTCGCCACCAAGGCCAACTCGACGCGCAGGTAGAGGTCGTCACTCGACAACCACGCCACGAGCACGAAGGTGACGAATCCGGTGACCCAGCCAAGGGCCACCGTGGCATGTCCATGTAGGGCGATCACGGCCTGAGCGATGGCGACCGCCGCCATGTACAACGCGCTGGCAAAGGCAAGGAGTGTGAGGGTGCGACGGTCGATGCCGCCTTCGTAGACGAGCTCGAGCGCGGCTGGTCCAACGAGGAACGCGCCGATCACGCCAATCACTCCGACGAACACGACGAGGTACATCAACCTGCGCAGACCGATGCGGAAGTCGGTGAGTTCGCGCTGTGCAGCAAGGCGGGCGAGACGTGGCAACAACGCTGCTTGTACGGCTTGGAACAAGAACAGCGGGATTCTCGCGAAGATGACGGCGTTACCGAACCTGGTGACGACTTCGGCAGGAGCGGTGTCGCCAAGTAGGTCGACGGTGATCGGTCCGGCGTTGACGAGCGCGGCGGCGAACAACGAACCGAGGAGGAGCCAACCCAAGTTCGGCGTCACCTCGCTCCAGGTGGCCGGAGGTCCGTCTTGTGTCTTGAGCTTTCCCGAGGCGGCGACGAGCAACACGCCGATGATCGGCGAAAACGCGATCGTGAGCGCGTACGGACCGACACGGTCGATCCCTGCGAGCCACAACACCGCGCATCCGATCACCCGAATGGCGCCGTCCATTCCGATGATCACGCCATAA
The DNA here is from genome assembly GCA_039795205.1 of Actinomycetota bacterium. Classification (GTDB taxonomy): domain Bacteria; phylum Actinomycetota; class Acidimicrobiia; order Acidimicrobiales; family Ilumatobacteraceae; genus UBA3006. Next base: position 8,671 of record JBDKEO010000024.1, on the reverse strand, counting down.
CTTCCGAAGTGACCGGATCCCGAGCAGATTCCGCGGGCAAGGTGCAGCGGTGCATACGTGCCCATGGCGATCAGGAGTGCGAGTGTGACGACTCCGTAACCTTCGAACAGGTTGTCGTTGACCACGGGCGCAAGCGCAACCACGACGATCACGATCAGGAGCAACATGGCGACCGCAAGGGGTGCCACGCGGCGCACGATCGGTCGGCCGCCTTGGGCTAGTGCTCGGCGGTGTGCGAGCGCGCGCGACACCTCTTGTTCGATCGGCAGAAAGAAGCCGGGTGCCAGGGCGAACATGATGAACCACATCGCCACGATCGGTTTGAACCCGTCTTGTCCAAGGGCCTGCTGGCCGATCTTGAAGAACACGTAGGCGGAGATTCCCGCGATGAACAGTCCAATGCCGACGAGGACCGTTCCCTCAGGCAAAGGAGTGCGTGATTCGGCCTTCGTTTCTTCGTTGGTCAAGACGCACGCCCCGTCACGACGATCATTGGCTTGGCCCAGTCGCGACCGCCGAGCCTCGACGCGAGCACCGAGAGCCAGACGGCGAGTCGTAGAGGGAGGCGTGCCGAGAGGCGTGGACTTGGTGTGGTGATCACGCGGTAGTCGAATTCAGGTGTGGCTGCTTTCACCTCGTCGAAAATCTTCGCCAGTGAGTTCTCGTTCTTCCACGTCTGGTAGATCACGAGTCGTCCGTTTGCCGAAAGTTGTGACATGAAGTAGCGGATGAAGTCGACTTGGAACCCGACCTCGGTGTTCCGGGTGAATGGATAGAACTCGAAGCAGAAGATGGTGTCGAATTCGCCGAGTGGTCCCGTCGACGGGGCGATCGACCGGGCGAGGAACCGTGCCTCAGGGTGGTGTGCAGTCGCGTAGGCAATTGCGTCCTCGGCCAAGTCGACACCGAGGACCGTTGCTCTCGGGTAGACGGTGGCAAGCGCCTTGGTCGTGAATCCCGCTCCGCAACCCGCGTCGAGAATCTTGTGAGGCGTGGGCGGACCGAGGAGTTCGGCGATCGCCCGCACCTTGTCGAGTGGCGTGGTGTCATTGTGCAGGGTGATTCCCGACGACTCGTCATCGACTCCGCTGAGGAGCATGCGGTAGGCACCGAAATCGGTGCTCTTGTTCAGTTGCTCAGGAGTGTGTTCGCGAAAGTCGCGTTCTACTTGGGCCAGATTCTCCGGACGCCACCAATCGCCCGGCTTCATGCGATGACGACCCTCGTTGCCCGACGACATTGCACACGACGACATTAGGGGAGCGTCGGGTCGGATCGGTGGTGTCAGGCTTCCTTCGTCTCCGTGCGTGGAGCCTGCGGTACGAACTCTTTCACCTTGGCGACCACTTGACGAACCATTTCGTTCACATCGTCAGCGCACTGGGGGGCGCGTTCTTCGAGTTTCTCCGTAGCCTCGCGACGCAACACCTGGGCTCGCTGAAACGCGAGTACCGCAAGACCGACAGCCGTGTAGAGAGCATCCTTCAATTTCTCCTTCAACTCGTCGTCGGAGAGATCCTGGAGCGATTGCAGGTATTCACGTATTGGCGAAGGAAGCGGCAACGACGACACGTCGATTCGACGTGGATCAAAATCTTCGATTCGCGGGAACGAACGCTCGGCCATGCATTTCCGAGGCTATAAGCGAGTGATCGTCGGTGTCTTGTCGAGCGCGGTGATCATCGGCGAGCCCGAGAACTAGCCTGATCCCGTCGTGACGCAATTGGAGATGCCCTCGTCGATCGTTCGCGTACCTGACGCACCGCCGGTCGTGGCCGCGATGGTCGTCAGCGGCCCTGGAGAGTGGTTCGACGAGGTGCTGGGTGGGCTCGCCGCGCAGGATTATCCGAATCTTCAGTCACTCTTCTTCCTTGTCGAAGACGACGCAGCCGCTGACCAAGCTCAGCGAATTCGAGCGTCGCTGCCCAATGCCATCGTGCGCACGGTGGAGGGCAATCCCGGCTGGGGTCCAGTCCAGAATCAGGTGCTTCGTCTGGTGGAGGGTGAGAGCGGCTTCTTCTGTTTTCTCCACGACGATGTGGTGCTCGAGCCCACGACGATCAGTCGTCTGATCGAAGAAACCTTCCGTTCCAATGCCGGACTCGTCGGCCCCAAGGTGGTCACGTGGGATGACCCGCGAGTTCTGCAGGAAGTGGGCATCGGCGTCGATCGACTGGGCGAACGTGTCTCGGTGGTCGAGCCCGGCGAAGTCGACCAGGAACAGCACGATGCCGTTCGTGACGTGTTCACGTTGTCATCGTGTTGCCTGCTCGTGCGCGCCGATCTCTTTCGTGATTTGGGCGGATTCTGTCCCGAGATTTCGTTCCATGGCGAGGAACTCGATCTCTCTTGGCGCGTTCACCTGAGCGGTGCACGAGTGCTCGTGGTTCCCGCCGCGCGCGTTCGACACCGAGGGGACTTGGTGTCCCGCCAGCCAGGACTTCACTCGACGATCGATGTCGAACGCCACAGAGTGCTCACGGTGCTGTCACTCACGAGTGCGCCCCGAGTGCCCGCCGTCTACCTGCAAATGGTGGTCGAGTCGCTGATTCGCGTGATCGTGTCATTGGTGGGGGGAGGTGTCCGATCAGCGTTCTCTTCGCTTTGGGCCACGTTGACTGCCGTCTTTTGGTTGGGGCAAATCTGGTCTCGTCGTTCACGTACTCGAACCGTGCGACGAGTTTCCGGTTCGGAGATTCGAGGACTGCAGGAACGGGGTAGTGCACGGCTCACGGCTTTCGTTCGTCGTAGAACGGCGCGTCGGTCATCCCGACCGAGCGACGATGTCGACCCACGGCACACACGATTCGTCCTTGGCATGGGTGTCGCCCTACTGGCTCTCTTGTTCGTGGGAAGTCGGAGTTGGATCGGTGGTGCGGTTCCCGTCGTGGGCGAATTCCTCCCGTTGCGCGCCAGCGAATCACCGTTCGCACTTCTCGGCGATTATCTCAGTGGATGGTGGCAGGCCGGCTTCGGCCAAGCAACGGCGAATCCGACGGGAGTGTTGCTGCTCGCGCTCGGTGGGTTTGCAACGTTCGGTCAGGTGGGTTTCTTGCAGTTGTGTCTCATCCTCGGACTCGTCGTGATGGGGTGGATCGGGATGTGGCAGATGGCTGGTCGTGAGTTCGGCATGCGTGCTCGAATCGTCGCGGTCGTTGCCTATGGCGCCATGCCCAACGTCTTCTTCGGGCTCGGCGCTGGGGCTTGGGGTGCTCTCGTGGTGTACGCGGGACTGCCATGGTGGTCACGAGCATTCACGCGGGAAGAGCAGAGCCTCGGCGGTGCGAAGCGCACGCAAGCAATCGCCGCGAGCATCTTGCTCGCTGCGATCACTCTCGCCTTCGAACCGAGTGCGCTGCTCGTCTTCGGGTGGGTCAGCATGTGCTGGTCGCTCGCCAATCTTCTTGCTGGCCACCATCCACGTTCGTGGCTCGGACCACTTCGTGTCTCGGTGATTGCGGCGGTGGGTGCCTTCATTCTCAATCTGCCGTCGGCGATCAATCTGATCGCTCGACCGGCAAATTTCGTCGACTCGTCCGCCGAGTCGGGCAGGGGTTTGCTTGCCGTCGTCAGCTTCGACTTCGACGATCGCACGATCGGCGCATTGTCGGTCGTCTTGTATCTCCTTCCACTGGCGGCGATTCTCCTGTCGCGCGGTCCGTACGTCGTGTGGGCGACTCGCGCGGTTCTCCTCATCGCACCCACGACGGTGGTCCTGACGTTGCAGGATCGTGGAATCGTCGATGTGGCATTGCCTTCCAGCTTGTCGCTGTCGTTCGTCGTCACTTTTGGCGCAGCGCTGGCGGTGTTGTCGCTGTTGGGTACGGCTCTCGATAGGGAACGCACGCGATTGCGACCCGTTGCGATTGGTGCAGTGCTCGTCGGGCTACTGGCGATCGTGCCATCACTGCCGTACGCGACGAGTGGGGATTGGGGGCAGCCCGAAACCACCCTTGCTCAGTTGCTCACACAATTGCCGAAGGACCCCAATGAAGGCGATTACCGCGTCGTCTTCGTCGGTGAGAGCGGGCTGCTGCCACTTGCGCCGACCAAGCTGACCACGGGCCTGCATTATGCGGTGGCGGATGACGGCGAAGTCACTTTGCGTGATCGTTGGATTCCGTCTGCAAACGACGCATCGACATGGCTGGAGCAGACACTCGGTCTCGTGGGTTCGGGTTCGACGGTACGAGCAGGTCGGTTGTTGGCTCCTCTTGCCGTTCGGTACGTGGTGGTGCCGCTCGCGCCGGTCGACGAAGAGGAGACCTTCGTTTCGACACCGGTGGTTCGATCATTCGTGGATGGGCTCGCCAATCAACTCGACATGCGTCGTGCGTACTACTCGAGCTCACTCGTGATCTACGAGAACGTTTCCTGGATTCCAACCCTCGCCAAATTGACCGATGAGTCGGCGGTGTTGTCTCAACAGGCTGGCACGGACGCATTGCTGACCGTCGATCTCGATGTCGACACGGTGTTGCGAATGGGTGAGCGACTTTCCGGCGATCCGTCGTTTGTCGAGGAAGGAACGGTCCACTTTGCGGCTCCACACTCCGACTCGGTGGTGCTGAACGTCGGTGGGATCGACGTTCAGTCGCGAGTGGCATTCGGCGGCACGATGGCATTCGACTCGCCGGTTGCGGGTCTCGCCCGACTCGAATTGCGCACTCCGTGGCTTCACCTGTTCACCGTGCTGGTGCAGGTTCTCTTGTGGGTGCTGGTAGTTCTGGCGATCGGTGACATCGGGCGCTTCCGTCGCCGCTCGCTGATCCGCGCATCTCGTCGCGTGAGCTTGGTCGAGAGTGACGACACGGTGCTGTCGCTGGAAAAGACGACAGGGCAGCGATGAACGAACCGGTCATCACGCGAGAGCACATGCGGGTGCGCCAAGTCGTCGTCGCGCTGGTGATGGTGGCTGTGGCAGCGGCACTCGTGATCGTCGACGCGCGGGTTGCACCTGCTCCTGCCGCGACGCCTGCGACTCGCACCAACGTGGCAATTCCGTTCATCAGTGCATCCGAGTCGGTCGCATCCACCTGGTTCTGTCCGGGCGTGCCAGGGAATGACGGAACGATCTCGAGTTCGTTGGTGCTCGCCAATTCGGGAGCCCAAGACATGTCGGCCACGGTGACTCATCTGGGAAGTGCGGTGGAGCCGGTGACTCAGTCGGTGGTCATTCCTGCGCTCGCCAGTTTGGAAGTAGAGGCGACAGGTGGTGTGTCGTCGCCCTTCGTTGCCACGATCGTCGAGATACTCGGCTCCACGGGGTCGGTGGAGCAAGTGATCAACCATCCAGCTGGGCGCTCCGTCGTGACCTGCACGACCAACACGGCAAACGAGTGGTACTTCGCCGACGGCTTCACTGCAGCCGACAGCCTCGAGAACATCGTGATCAGCAATCCGTTCAGTGATGCGAGTGTGGTCAACGTCACCTTCACCACGAAGGACTCGATGCGCGAGCCGGGCAACTTGCAGGGACTCGTCGTCGCACCTCGCTCCGTGTTGTCGATTTCGCTTGCGGACCAGGGTGCGCGCAATGAACCGGTACTTGCCGTGTCCGTGCGGGCAAAGTCGGGCAACGTCGTCGTCGGTCGTTCACAGCACTATCTGGGGCAGGGTCGACTTGGTTACGTGATGAACCTCGGATCGATGGGCGACGCGACGGAGTGGTGGTTCGCCGACGGCGAAAAAATGGAAGGGTCGACGGAACAGTTGGTCGTGTACAACCCGTGGGATGTCGACCGTCAATTGAACGTGGTGTTCCTTCCGACTGACGATGCCACGGTCATCGAGCCGCTGGTCATCACTGCACCGGCCGGTCGAGTGACGCTCATCGACACTGCACAGTTGCCATCTCTCCCCCCAGGCCGCTATGGCATCAACGTCTCGGTATTGGACGATCTGTCGCGCGATGGTCGTGGTGTGGTGGTGGAGCAGGTGATTACGCGTCGTGTGGGGGACAAGGTCGGAACATCGGTGGTGCTCGGTACTCCAGGCACGGCGCTCAGCAACGTGTGGGTAGCGCCTGCCGGTGTGACGCCTGGACTTGAAGACGGACTCGTCGTGCTCAATACCACGCCATCCGAAGCGTCATTGTTCGTGGAGCAGGTCGGTCCCGCCGGTCTCGTCCCGGTTCCCGGGCTCGAGTCGATCGTGATCGCACCTGGTTCTCTCGCAGTGGTGGCGATCCCTCCATCGCTGTCGACGGCGCAAGTGGTGGTGCGCTCGGATCAGCCGGTGGTCGTGCAGCGCATGTTGTCGCGGGGCGGCGAGCTCGTTGGTCGTACGACTGCTCTCGCGATGCCGGTGTTGCCGATGGAGATTCCGTGATTCGAGTCCTGATCGTCGTCGTGACTGCAGCGTTGGCAATGGGTTTTGGTGCGTTCGTCAGACGTCGTACCGATGTTGCACCGACTCAGGTTGGTCACCAGCATCCCACGCAGATCGATCGCAGTGATTTCAATGACGGGCGGGAGTGGTTGGCGGTGGCATTCACTTCGGCCACGTGCAACACATGCATCGACGTGGAAAGAAAGCTGCGCGTGTTGGACTCGCGCAACGTCGGTGTGCACGTAGTCGAGTACGGCGCGCAACGTGACCTTCACCGCAAGTACGCCATCGACTCCGTGCCGTGCACGGTGATTGCCGACTCTCTCGGCGTGGTGCGTGCTGGATTCGTCGGCCCCATGAGCGCGACTGATTTGTGGGCCGCTCTTGCTCGTGTGCGCGATGGCGTCGAGTTCGAGCGTTGTGGCGAGGAATCCGAGACGGACTAGAGCTTTGGTGAGCTCTCGCTCACTAGAACTTTGGTGAGCTCTCGCTCACTTTCTCGGGTTCGCCGAGCCCTTGCTGCACGAGTCGTGACACGAGAGCACCGTCGATCGTCTCCTGATCGAGGAGCGCCTGAGCCACGAGGTCGAGGCCCTTGCGATGCTTCTCCAACAAAACACGGGCTCGCTTTTCCTGATCGTGCAGGATGCGGCTGATTTCTTCGTCGATGACGCGTGCGGTCTCGTCCGAGTACTCGCGACCTGAAGTCATCAAGTCCTCGCCGAGGAAGACCTGCTGCTGACCCGCGAATGCCATCGGACCCACCTTGTCGCTCATGCCCCATTCGCGAACCATGCGACGCGCGATGTTGGTCGACTGCTCGAGGTCGTTGGCCGCACCGCTGTTGAGGTGACCGAACACGATCATCTCGGCGACACGTCCGCCCATCGCCTTGCAAATGACGTCCTCGAAGTATTCACGTGAATACGTGTGGCGCTCCTCGGGGAGCGTCCATGTGACGCCGAGCGCCATGCCGCGGGGGAGGATGGTCACCTTGTGTAGCGGGTCGGAATGCGGCAAGACCGTGGCGAGCACGGCGTGTCCGCCCTCGTGGTACGCAGTGGCACGCTTCTCTTCGGCGTTGAGGATTAGGCTTTCACGGCTGGCGCCGAGCACGACGCGGTCGCGCGCGTTCTCGAAGTCGATGCGCTCGATGTGGGTCGAGCCACGGCGAACGGCGAACAACGCCGCTTCGTTCACGAGGTTGGCAAGGTCGGCACCACTCATTCCCGGCGTTGCCTTGGCCATCGTGTCGAGATCGACGTCGTTACCCATGCGCTTGCCGGCCGAATGAACCTTGAGGATTGCCAAACGCTCTTCCACCTCGGGGAGTGGAACGATGATCTGACGGTCGAAGCGGCCAGGACGCAACAAGGCGGGGTCGAGAATGTCGGGCCGGTTGGTGGCCGCCATCACGACGATTCCTTCGGTGGCCTCGAAACCATCCATCTCGGCGAGCATCTGGTTGAGCGTCTGCTCGCGCTCATCGTGACCACCACCGAGTCCGGCACCGCGCTTGCGACCGATGGAGTCGATTTCGTCGATGAAGATGATCGCGCGGCCCATCTTCGCGGCTTGCTGGAACAAGTCGCGGACGCGGCTTGCACCGACGCCAACGAACATTTCCATGAAGTCCGATCCAGTGACCGAAAGGAACCCGACACCCGCTTCACCGGCGACTGCGCGCGCGAACAGCGTCTTGCCCGTTCCCGGGGGACCGACCAGCAAGATTCCCTTCGGCACACGTGCACCGATTTCCTTGAAGCGCTCGGGCATCTTCAAGAAGTCGACGACTTCCTTGATCTCTTGCTTCACACCGGCGTAACCGGCAACGTCGGCAAACGTCGTGCTCGGCTTGTCGGCGTCGTAGTTCTTGGCCTTGCTTCGTCCGATCGACATGATGTTGCCGGCTTGTCCCATTGCACGGCGCTGCATCCAGAGGAAGAACCCCATGATCAAGAAGAAGGGCAGGAGTAGCGGGATCAGGTCGGTGAAGAAGTTCCCCGTGGGAGTGACGTAGTCGTAGTCGACACCCTTTTCCTTGAGCAGTTGTTCGTCGGCGTCCGACAACGCGGTGGCTCCGGTGGTTTCGAAGGTGCTGCCGTCGCGGAGTTCTCCGCTGATGACGTTGGAAAGGTTGTTGATGGTGACGCTCTGCACTTCACCGTTGTCGACCAACTCGAGGAACTCGGTGTAGGTCACCGTGGTGGCGGTCGACGTTGGCCACAGACGTGGACCGATGATCAGCGCAGCGGCCACCGCGACGAGTGCCCAAATTGCCCACTTGGGCATGGTGGGCTTCTCGCCAGCTTGACGCTGGTTCTTGTTGCTCGGCTTACGC
>JBDKEO010000117.1:0-4135 GCA_039795205.1 Actinomycetota bacterium | reverse complement strand
TGGCAGACAAGGCTCGTGAAGTGCTCGACAACGCCGACATCGACGACAAGGACATCGCTTCACAGAGCATTTCGGTGAACGAGGAGATCAAGTACAACCCGGATGGCTCGCAGGAGTCGCTGGGCTATCGCGCAACACAGAGTTTCATCGTCACCATTCGCGAAGAGGATGAGGCCGGCACCATCGTGCAAGACGTCATCGCCGCAGTGGGCGACGGTATTCGTGTCGATGGCGTGACGCCTACCGTGCTTGACAATGAGGATGCGCTCGATGACGCGCGTGAGGATGCCGTGAACAATGCGCGGACGAAGGCCGAAGATTATGCCGACCTGTTGGGCATTGATCTTGGTGAGGTGCAGTCGGTCTCCGAGGTGTCGAGCCCGGTATTGACGAGGCCCGTGGCGATCGCCGAATCGACGATGGACTCAGCCGGGAAAGAAATTCAGGTGGATCTTGGCGAGCAGGACATCACGGTGACGATCGAGGTTCGCTGGAGCATCAAGGACTAGTTCGGCTCACCTGAGCTGCTTGGTCATGACGGTCACGGCAAGGCCATTGAGCGAGGCATTCCGAACTCGTTGCCATCCCTTGCGCTCGTACCAAAACTGTTGATCCTCTGTGTAGAGATACAGATCACGCACACCGAGTGACGTTGCCCTGAGTGTGGCGTGGCGGACGAGTGAGCCGCCGACGCCGACCGTGCGAGAAGAGGGATCAACCCACACGGCGGCGATCCAGGGTCCCGGCTCGATCACGCCGGGTAACTCGTCGTCATCGACGAGTGTGGTGAGTCCGAGCAATCGATCAGATGCACCGAGTGCTGCGTACACCTCCACTAGTCGTTCTCCCGGATTTGCGGCAAGCGCGTACTGATCGAGGTACGTCTCTATGGTGTCCTGAGGAAACTCGTGACGCCAAGCGGCAAACGACCACTCGGCTGCCTGCTGCCACAGATTCGGGTGATCGGCAAGGGCGACGATTCGAAATGGATGGAGTGGAGCAACTTCTTCGTATTGCGTGCCGACCCATGACAGTGGCAGGAACTTCCTGACGGCGTCGAATTTCAATGCCGAATAGAGATGAGGAAAGAACTCCTCACCGGGTAATGCTGGAGATCCATCGGGGTGTGCAGGTGGCTCCCAACGCAACATGTCACCAAGCTTCGAGTCTTCAATCAGTACGGCAACGAGATCAGATCGATTGGGATAGAAGCGGGTTGCCGTTACGAGTGCTTGATGAGGTGCCGAGCAGTGCATGAAGCCTTCGGTGGTGAGCGACTCGGGAGCGATTGTCCCAGCACTCTTTGCTGCAGTCAGCTCGACCTGCGTGATGAGATGGACGATCATGTCAGTCGGCCTGCACAGCCGTTGGTGAGTGTGTTGCGCGCGATCCGAACAAGAGCGAAGCGATGACGATGATGATGCCCAACCAGGCAATCACACCTGGTTGTTCGCGCAAGACGAACGCTGCGAGCAGGGTCGCTGCCACCGGTTCGACGATGGTGAGCGTGGTCGCGTCCGCGGGCGTCACGTGACGTAGGCCTGATGAATATGCCCAGTAAGCGAGCGCCACGGAGACGACTCCAAGCCAGAGTGATGCGCCGACACTCGACCAATTCGAGACCCAGGAAAGGTCGGCGAAGAAGAAGATTGGTGAAAGAAGAATGGTGGCGACCCCGAAGACCAGTGCCATGGCACCTGCGGCATTTCTCGATTCATTCATGATCGACTTACTGGAGAGTGCGAACATCGCATAACCGATACCCGCCGCACACGCAGCCAGGATTCCTTGACCCTCGATTTGTGTCTCGTCCCCCGTGATCACGATGAGCGCCATCCCGAGAATTGCGAGTGGCGTCGTGATCATCCAGCGCAGACTGGGGCGCTCGCGCCACATGACGAGTGAGCCCAGTCCCGCAAACAGCGGCGCAGATCCGAGCGCCACGACGGTGCCAACGGCGATACCGGTCATGCGCACCGCCGAAAAGAAGGCCACTGCATAGAGGGCCATTCCCATCCCTGCAATCACGAGTTCTTGCCGTGGTAGGTGCTGAATCGAGAAGTCATTGCGGCTGAGTCGTGCGATGAAGAACAGAACGATCGCTCCAATCGCCGTCCGAGAAGCCGCAACCGAGAGCGCATCGGCATTTTCGAGACCGAGTTCCTGCATCGTCCCGGTGGTGGAGAAACACAGTGCCGCGAACACGATCAACAGTCGCGAACGCATTACGACACGATATCCCAGGTCACGACTCGGAGATAGCGTGTGGAGCCACGCCCTCGTAGCTCAGATGGATAGAGCGGCGGACTTCTAATCCGTAGGTCGTAGGTTCGATTCCTACCGAGGGCACGTCTGGTTGGTGGCTACGCCCCACCCACCGTCTATCCTTTCGGATCGGCTTCTAGAGAGGTATCCGCGTGAAATTCAAGAAGGGCGACACCGTCATCTACCCCCAGCACGGGGCATGCATCGTGCACGGCATCAAGCGGATGAAGGCATTCGGAACCACGCAGGAATACCTCATTCTGAAGACCGTCATCAACGAGATGACGCTGTCCGTTCCCACGGCCATGGCCGGCACGGTAGGCGTGCGTCCTCCCGTGTCGAAGTCTGAACTGGAAGACCTCAAGTCGGTGCTCTCGAAGGCTGATCCGCGCGTTCCTGCCAACTGGTCGCGCCGATTCAAGAACCACCAAGAAAAGTTGAAGAGCGGTGACGTGTATCAGGTTGCCGAAGTGGTACGTAACTTGGCTGCGCGTGATCGCGACGCGGCACTATCTGCCGCCGAAAAGACGATGTACGACCGTGCACGTATCAACCTCATCTCGGAAATCTCTCCTGCACTCAAGGTGTCCACTGAGGCGGCTGAGGTGTGGCTCGACAATGCACTCGAGCAGGGTGTGTTGAAGGCGGGCAAGGGGGCGAAGAAGGCCGCGAAGCCGGCGGAGAAGCCCGCGCCCAAGTCTGATGACAAGAAGCCAGCCAAGGCTCCTGCAAAGAAGGTGGCGAAGGCTCCGGCGAAAGTCGCGAAGCCAAAGAAGAAGTAGTCATGGCCAAGGTCGCGTTCATCGGCCTCGGGGTGATGGGTTCGCCTATGGCGCGCCACTTGGCCAGCAAAGGTCATGACGTGTGCGTGTACAACCGCACCACCACCAAGGCCGACGATTGGGTGAAGAGTCACGGCGGCAGTCGTGCGTTGACCCCGCGTGAAGCGGCTGTGGGTCGTGAAATCGTGTTCATGTGCGTCGGCAACGATGACGACGTGCGCTCGGTGGTGTACGGCGACGACGGCGTGCTCGCCGGCATCGAAAGGTCGGCCGTCCTGGTGGACCACACCACTGCCTCGGCAACCCTTGCGCGTGAATTGGCAGCGGCATGTGCCGAGCGCGGTGTGGGCTTCGTCGATGCGCCGGTTTCCGGTGGCCAAGCAGGTGCAGAGAACGGTCAACTCACGATCATGTGCGGAGCCGATGATGAGTCGGTGTTCGCTCGTGCGGAGCCGATCATGGGTTCATATGCGAAGCGAACGAAATTGCTCGGCAAGGTTGGCTCGGGGCAACTCGCCAAGATGGTCAACCAAATCTGTATCGCCGGAATCGCCCAGGGTTTGTCTGAGGCAATCAACTTTGCGATGAAGGCCGGCCTCGACCCCGATGCGGTGGTCGATGTGATCTCCAAAGGTGCCGCGCAGTCGTGGCAGATGGACAACCGTGCATCCACCATGGCGCGTGGCGAGTTCGAGTTCGGCTTCGCGGTCCAGTGGATGCGCAAGGATCTCGCCATCGTGTTCGAGGAAGCTGCGCGCAATGGCGCCGAATTGCCGATGACGAAGATGGTGGACGGCTTCTATGCCGAGGTGGAGCAATTGGGCGGCAAGCGCTGGGATACGAGCAGCTTGATTGCGCGCTTCATGCAGCGCAAGTAACCCCGATCAGTACAGGGGCGCCGGTACGTACTGCGTGATCGGGTGGTCTTGCATGACCACCCATTGCGAACCTGGAACTCGTTCGGTGAGTGCGCGCATTGCCATTTCACCCACTTCGGACACGTCCATCACGCCGATGGAAAACTGTTTGGCGAACTCTTTGGCCAGATCGCTCACGAGAGGAGTATCGGCGAAGCCGGGGCAGAGCGC
>JBDKEO010000070.1:0-5700 GCA_039795205.1 Actinomycetota bacterium | reverse complement strand
GTGAGGTCCTCATCGGTGATCACGTTCTTCAGCCCCGCATTGAGCAGGTCGTTGGCCACACGTGGGCTGCCTGAGCCCTTGTCGAGGGCGCGTTGCATGGTGCGACGAATGAAGTCCTGCTGGCGTGAGATACGGCCCAGATCGCCCGTCCCGTCGACTTGCCATTCGCCCTTGGTGGGATCGAAGTATTGGTAGCCGGAACGTGAGCGCACATAGGCGAGAGCGTGCTCGCCCGAGAACTCGAAGCATGAAGCACCAGGAACATAGAGGCCCGTCTTCTTGTCGCGTGTCTCATAGGCAAACGGAATCTTCACTCCGCCTACTGCTTCGACGATGTCCTTGAAGGCGCAGAAGTCGATGTTCACGTAGTGGTCCACTTCGATTCCGAAGTTTTGGTAGATCGTGTCGACGAGACGATTCGGGTTCTTGCGATCGAATGCGGTATTGATTCGGTTCTCGCGTGTGGACCCGGCGATCTTCACCCATAGGTCGCGCGGGAAGGAGAGAAACGCGGCCTGGTTCTGTTTCGGGCTGACGCGAATGATCATGATCGTGTCGCTACGTTCGCCGAACGCGGATCGGTCCCCGAACGCACCCGCGTATGGAGAGTCCGGGTCGATGCAGCCGCCGTTGTCAGAGCCGGTGATCAGGAAGTTCTTGGCCTCGAGGTCGCCGTCGGTGAAATTCCATTCGTCGGTCGGGTCAATTTGAGCCTCTTCGACCGCGCTGACCGACTCGTCTCGGTCGAGTGACACGACTTGCCGCGTGCCGAGACGCTGGCCCGCCCACAACAGGCCGAGACCGACCACGAGCAGGGAGACCACGACGAAGATGTTGAAGACGAGGACCGCGTAATGCGAGCGCGGTCTGTCGTAACGGGGCATGCGCAAAGGGTAGTCGTGTGGTTTCAGGCCGATTGCTCGGGTGGCGCCAAGCGGACTGTCGTCACGGGACGTTCCTCCGTAGCCGATCCGAATTCGAGTAGCGCGATGGCACCTGCATTCAGAAGATCGTCCTTCGCCGTTTCGATCAGCGTGCGGTGCTCGTCCGTGGCATTCACCAGCACGTGTTCCACAGCTGCACGTTGTGACACCTTTGCTTCGGTCTTGGTGCGACGCACCGCGCCGAGCACCTCACACACGACGTCAAGGAGCGACTCTGCGTTCGCCATCGGTGTGACCCCAGCAAGGATCGATTCCGCATTCGGCCACTCAGTGCGGTGGATGCTCCCTGATTGCCACCAACCCCACACCTCTTCGGTGGCGAAGGGAATGTGCGGGGCAAACAGTCGTTGCATGACGGAGAGCGCTCGAGCAAGTGCGGCCTTGGCCGAAGCGGCTCCCTCGCCGTAGGCACGTGTCTTCACCAACTCCACGTAGTCGTCACAGAACCACCAGAAGAATGACTCGGTTCGCTCGAGCGCACGTGCGTAGTCGAATGACTCGAACGCGCTGGTGCAGTCGCGCACGACCGCCGCCAATCGGTGCAACATGGCGACATCGAGCGGGTGCGTTGGTGTGCCGTCGTCCGTACCGATGCCGAGTACGAATTTGCTGACGTTGAGCAACTTGGTGGCGAGCTTGCGCCCCACCTTCATCTGGTCTTCGCTGAACGCCGTGTCGACTCCGGGGCGGGCATTCGCCGCCCAGTAGCGCACGGCGTCGCTGCCGTATTGGTCGAACAAGTCGATCGGCGTAACGACGTTGCCTTTCGACTTGGACATCTTCTTGCGATCCGGGTCGAGGATCCATCCCGAGAGTGCGGCGTTTCGCCACGGCGTCACGCCATGCTCGAAATGCGAGCGCACCACCGTGGAGAAGAGCCACGTGCGGATGATGTCGTGTCCCTGCGGTCGCAGATCCATCGGGAAGACGTGGCCGAACATCGGGTCGCCCTCGACCCACTTGGCAGCGATTTGTGGCGTGAGCGACGAGGTCGCCCATGTGTCCATCACGTCGGGATCGCCGATGAAACCGTCCGGCTTGCCACGCTGCGACTCATTCATTCCAGGAGGAGCATCACTCGATGGGTCAATGGGCAGTGATGACTCGCTCGGTACGAGAGGAGAGGTGTAGTCGGGTTGCCCCGATGCATCGAGTCGGTACCACAGCGGAATTGGCACTCCGAAGTAGCGCTGGCGACTGATCAACCAGTCACCATTCAGTCCGCCTACCCAGTTGGTGTAGCGATGCTGCATGTAATCGGGGTGCCACGCCATTTCGTCGCCGCGCTTGGTGAGCGCCGTACGCAAATCTGCATCGCGTCCGCCATTGCGGATGTACCACTGCCTGCTCGTGACGATCTCGAGTGGACGATCGCCTTTCTCGAAGAACTTCACAGGGTGCGTGATTGCTCGTGGCTCGGCCTGTAGGTCGCCGCTGTCGCGCAGCATCTCGACGATCGCCGTCTGGGCTTGCTTCACCGTCTTGCCAGCGAGTGCCGCGTAGTTCTGTTTGCCTCGTGCCGAGTCGATTCCTTCGGGCGCATCCTCGATGATCCGTCCGTTGCGGCCGATGATCGCTCGAGTTGGGAGGTTCAACTCGCGCCACCACAACACGTCGGTGAGATCGCCGAAGGTACAGATCATGGCGATGCCGGTGCCCTTGTCGATTTGCGCCAGTTCGTGCGCGCGGATCGGCACTTCGACATCGAACAGCGGAGTGCGCACGGTGGTGCCGAAGAGTGGCTGGTACCGCTCGTCGTCGGGATGTGCGACCAGTGCGACGCATGCGGGAATCAATTCGGGGCGAGTGGTGGAGATGACGACATCGCCTGATCCGTCAGAGCGTTTGAAGGCCACGTCGTGATATGCGCCTGGGCGTTCACGATCTTCGAGTTCGGCTTGCGCAACGGCGGTGCCGAAGTCGACGTCCCACAGGGTCGGCGCTTCCTGCGCGTATGCCTCACCGCGAGCGAGGTTGCGCAGGAACGCTGCTTGCGATGTCTTGCGGGCGTGATCGCTGATGGTGGTGTACAGCAAGCTCCAGTCCACGGAGAGGCCGAGTCGGCGGAAGAGATTCTCGAAGACCTTCTCGTCCTCGTGCGTCAGCTCTTCACACAGGGCAATGAAGTTGGGCCGCGAGATTGCCACGGCACGGTGATCCTTCGGCACGTCGCCGCGGAAAGGGGGCGTGAATGCGGGGTCGAACGGCACGGATGGGTCGCAGGTGACGCCGTAATAGTTCTGTACGCGCCGTTCGGTAGGCAGGCCGTTGTCGTCCCAGCCCATCGGATAGAACACCGCCTTGCCCCGCATTCGCCAGAAGCGGGCGAGCGTGTCGGTGTGCGTGTAGGAGAACACATGGCCCATGTGCAGCGAACCACTGACGGTGGGCGGTGGAGTGTCGATGGCGAACACGTCGTCGCGCGATGCCGATCGATCGAACGAGTAGATCGCATCGCGATCCCATGTCTCGATGAAACGGGCCTCGAGACCGTCGAGTGTGGGCTTCTCGGGCGCGCTCATCGTCGCTCAACGGTAGTGGGACGTGCTCGAGATGCCATGTTGATCGGGCTCTAGGCTTGCTGCGTGCTGAACCTGTACGACACCGCAACGCGTCAGGTTCGTGAAGTGCAATTGCGTGAACCGGGCAAGATCGGCATCTATCTGTGTGGTCCCACGGTGTACGGCCCGCCACATCTGGGTCACGGTCGTGCCACCCTCGTCTACGACATCCTTCGTCGGTACCTCTCATATCGGGGTATCGAGGTGCGTTTGGTCTCGAACATCACCGACATCGACGACAAGATCATCGATCGGGCGGCCCGAGAGAACCGCCCGTGGACTGACATCACCCACAAGTGCGAGTCGGTGTGGTTCGAGGCGATGGGCAAGCTAGGTGTGCAGCGCCCGACGGACGTTCCGCATGCCACTGAGTATGTGGAACAGATGGTCGAGATGGTGGGGGACTTGATCGCCCGCAATGCCGCCTATGTCACCGACGATGGCGTGTATCTCGATGTGTCGGCGGTTCCCGACTATGGATTGTTGGCGCACCAGAGCCTCGAGGAAATGCAAACCGGGGGTGGTGAACGGGAAGTCTTCGGTGCGGCGAACAAGCGCAACGCAGCCGACTTCGCGTTGTGGAAGTTCTCGAAGCCAGGCGAACCTTCGTGGCCCTCGCCTTGGGGCGAAGGTCGACCCGGTTGGCACAGCGAGTGCGTGGTGATGAGCCTCGAGTTGCTGGGTGAGGGTTTCGATCTGCACTGCGGTGGCGCTGACCTGCGCGTCCCACACCACGAGAACGAGCGTGCTCAAGCAGTGGCGCTCGGTAAGAAGTTTGCGGGTCACTGGATGCACAACGGCTTCGTCGTGGACCTCGAGGGCGAGAAAATGTCGAAGAGCCTCGGCAACGTCCTCAACTTGCTCGACCTGATCGACCAGTACGACCCGCGCGCGTATCGCATGTTGCTGTTGCAGACGCACTATCGGTCACCCGTGCGCGTGGGACAGGACAACATCGATGCGGCCGTGAAGTCGATCGCCGGACTGGACGGATTTGCCGCTCGTGCAGCCACACTCGAAACCAATGCGAGTGACGTCGAGGTGATCGCCAAGTTCGTTGCGTTGATGGACGACGACTTGGACACACCACAGGCGATCGCTCTCGTGTTTGACACCGTGCGACGTGCCAACACCTCCATGGACAAGGGCGATCACGCACTCGCATCATCGCTTGCCGCTGCCGTGTTCGAAATGTGCTCGGCGATGGGTCTCGAGTTGAAGACGACGTCGGACGTGGATGCCGATGCAGCGGACATGGCGCAGCAACTTGATGCTGCACGGGCGAGCAAGAACTTCGCCGAAGCTGATCGTCTGCGCGGAGCATTGCAGGAGCGCGGCTACGTGGTGGAAACCACCAAGGACGGCACGCGAGTCCGACGCGCCTGACCAATGAGCACCAAGGAAACGCGCACGAAGGAACCGTTGCCGCGCGGGTTTTGGATCGTCTGGTCCACAGTGGCACTCGACATGGTCGGGTTCGGCATCGTGGTGCCGATTCTCGGCAGGTATGCGGATCGTTTCGGAGCGAGTGGACTCGAAGTTGGTTTGTTATTCGCTTCGTTCTCGATCGCGCAGTTGTTCTTTTCGCCGATTCTCGGTCGCTGGTCGGATCGTGTCGGTCGCAAGCCGGTGCTCGTCATTTCATTGTTTGGCAGTGCGATCGGCAGTCTGATTCTCGCGTTCGCTGGATCACTACCGGTGTTGTTCTTGGGCCGAATCATCGATGGCGCGTCTGGGGCGAGTGTCGTCGTTGCTCAAGGTGCAGTCACCGACATGGCACCGCCACACCAACGGGCACGGGTGATCGGTCTTCTCAGCATGGCTTTTGGTGTGGGGTTCATCGTCGGCCCTGCCATCGGTGGACTCGCCGCGCTCGGCGGTCCACATGTGCCGTTCCTGTTGGCTGGAATGCTCGCGTTGTCGAACGCAATCGCAGCGATCATTCGACTCCCCGAGACCCGCAAGGTGGTGACTCAAGCAACCACACGCGTTCGACTGAAAGGTAAGTGGAAGTCCAAGTTCGTGTTGGTGGCCTTCCTGACCACACTGCCGTGGTCGGGTTTCGAGTCGACGTTCTCGATCTTCGGCAAGGCACGTTTCGATCTCACTGAAGCCTCCACTGCAGGGGTGTTTCTCTTCGTCGGCATCCTCACCGCGGTGATGCACGGAACGTTGATCGGCCCGCTTTCCAGTCG
>JBDKEO010000001.1:0-9460 GCA_039795205.1 Actinomycetota bacterium | reverse complement strand
TATTGCAGTGGGCGCGTGTGGTCGTTGGATGTAGGGAAGCCGGAAAGCAACAAGATCCAGATAGCTGGGGGACTGGATTCGCCTGTGGCAGTGGTTCGTGCGGGGACTGCATTGCTCGTGTTGTCGTTGAGTGGGAAGGTATTTCAACTAGTCGGATAGACGATTGACAACAGATCTAAATGGTGATTCACTTCATGTATGAATCATCGTTCAGTTTCTCGGCTTGCCATTGCGCTGATCGTCCTGTGCACGTCGATGCCCATGGCAGTGGCGCAAGCTCGCGTAAGAGAGCGGAGCATCGTGGTGTGTGTCGATTCGACGACAGCACGGGTTCGCCTCGCCAACAGTGCCGGTTGCCTCGAGCGAGAAACTCGTCGGTCGTGGCCCAAATCAGGTCCCGCGCCGCAAATGTGTATCGATTCGGCGCGTCGGTTGTCGCTAGCAAAGGGCGAAACCTGCGTCGGGAGCACGGCAACGCTGATTCGAATGCGAGAAGGTGTGCGCTTCGTCGCTTGCGCCAATCGCGAAACTGGCGAGCTTCGACGACCGAGTAGGTGGAGCAGATTCACCTGTGCTGCCACCAACCGGACCGTTCGCTGGGTGAGTGTGCCACGAAAGGTCACTTCGACAACGACTAGTCCGACTACGACATCGTCATCGACTACAACGACCATTGCTGTCTCAGCACCCTCCGTAGGGTCGTTCAGTATTGGCTACAACGATGTCGAATTCGATGTTCTGGGTTCGAACGAGGTGTTGTCACCAATGGTCGCCAACGGATCGGCGGTGAGTTTTGCCTATACGGGCACATTGCCGGCAAGGGTCAGCTTTGACACGACAAATGGGACTTTCTCTGGGCCGGTCGCGTGGAACGAGAACTTCAGTATGGTTTCGGCTGGATTCGAACACTCTTGCGCAGTGACGGTCTCGGCGCGTGCCCTGTGCTGGGGCCGAAACCTTTTTGGCAACATTGGCGATGGGACCAGTCTCAATGCAAGATCAATACCCACGCCGGTCTCGGGCTTGACCGGTGGAATCGCATCCATCTCCGCCGGCAACGGCACGACGTGCGCTATTTCTCAAGCAGGCGAATTGAGGTGCTGGGGGCTTGGTGACAGTGGTCAGATCGGAGATGGAGTCAACACCGATCGCTTGACACCGACTGCCGTGACGGGAATGTCGTCGGGCGTCGCCCAGGTGTCGGTTTCACCAACAGGAAAATCGGTTTGCGCAGTGCAATCCAATGGTGTGAAGTGCTGGGGTCTCAACGATCGCGGACAATTGGGGAACTCTTCTTTGGTTAACTCCTCTGTGCCGGTCAATGTCACGGGGCTGACTTCAGGCGTGACACAGGTCGCAGTGGGTGGATCGTACGCATGCGCGCTCACCTCCGGTGGCGCGGTGAAGTGCTGGGGCGCAAATGGGGTAGGAGAACTCGGAAATCCCTCAATGTCCGGTTTTTCGAATGTGACTGTACCTACAGATGTTTCGGGGTTGTCTTCGGGTGTCACCGCCATTGGCGTCGGATTGCAACATGCATGCGCGCTCATCACCGGTGGAAGCGTGTGGTGTTGGGGTCAAAACAGCGATGGTCGTTTGGGGGATGGCACGCTGACTGCCCGCGCCACACCAGTGTCGGTCCTCAACGTCTCGGGGGCAACGAGGCTTTCGGTCGGTCAGGTTCACACGTGTGTGATTGTTGGTGGGGGTGCAACGTGCTGGGGTGCGAATGGATCTGGCCAGCTGGGCGACGGCGGCATTTACGGAGGTAATGCCGTACCGACACCCGTAACTGGACTGACTTCTGGGGTGGTCTCAATCTCGGCCGGCGGATACCACACATGTGCGACCCTTGCGTCTGGTGAAGCTCGCTGTTGGGGTATGAACAACAACGGGAGCGGTCTGGGTGGTCAATTGGGAGACGGAACTGTCACCAATCGAACAACTCCAGTCGCCGTTTCGAACGCTGGAAACCCGGGTTTCCCGGCTGCGGTGACGGTTACCGCCACCTCGACGACGGGGCGTACTTCCACTTGGAGCGGCTCGCTGAGCATTACTGGGCCAGTGGGATAGTTCGTGATCGGTGGGATGAGGGGGACCTCAGCCGTCTAGATTCTGGCGTGGTGTTTGCCGCATGAATCTGCTCATTTGTCACGACCTGAAGTTCTTCGGCGACGCGATGGCGCGTTGGCTGGAGGAGTCAAAGAAGGTGAACGTCGTGGGCGTCGTTACCGACCCTTCGGCCAGGGGTGAAGCAGCAAAAGGTCAGTCAGTCGATGCCGAGTTGTTGTCGCCCAGGTTGCTCGCGGACTATCTGGCCTCAGAGTCTGGTCGCGAAAAGATCAACCAACGTTCGAGTCGCCGCGTGCTTCTCGTGCCCGAACGCACACCCCGTGCCGAGGCTCTTGCTCGCCTTTACGGATTTGATGGCGTGGTGGAGGAGCGAGACCTGGATGGCCCGCTCGAGGGTTTCGTCGAGCAGTTGGAGCGCATCGTGAGTGCGCCAACAGGCGGAACCTCGGAACCCGATTTGATCGATGTGTACACCTCGGTGATCGACTCGCGCATCATTGCCACGATGGACGCCGTAGACGAACGGATCGTCAACCTCGTGGCGGAGGGCTTGTCGGACAAGCAGATCGGCAGTGCAATGGGACTGTCGCCACAGACGATTCGCAATCGAGTGAGCAGGATGCTCAACGACAGTGGTCTGCGCAATCGCACTGAACTTGCGGTGCAGTTCGTGCGCAATCACCCCGATGTAATGGGCAAGGGCGCCATTTAGTTCACGAGCGGGTGGGGTAATCTCACCGTATGCACATTCCAGACGGATTCATTGACGTCCCCACGTCGGCGGCTTTCGGCGCAGCATCTGTTGCTGGTGTCGCGGCATCGCTGCGTGGAGCGCGGCAGCAGTTGGATGAGCGTGCAGCACCGCTCGCTGGTTTGGTGGCTGTGTTCATTTTTGCGGTTCAGATGTTGAACTTTCCGGTTGGCGCCGGCACGAGCGGTCACCTGATGGGAGGTGCACTTGCCATGGTGCTCGTTGGGCCACACGCAGCGGTGCTTGCCGTCACGGTGGTGTTGATGGTGCAGGCTCTGATGTTCGCCGATGGTGGTCTCGTGGCGCTCGGGCTGAACGTGTTCAACCTGTCGATTGTGGGCGTATGGGTTCCGTACTTGGTGTACCTCCTCGCAAAGTCTGTGCTTCCGAAGACACGGGCGTCGGTGGTCACTGCATCGTTCATCGCTGCACTCGTGTCGGTGCCGATCGCGGCCAGCGCCTTCGTCGTGCAGTTCTGGCTAGGCGGGTCGGATGCCTTCACCGTGGGTCAAGTGTTCACCGCAATGTTCGGTACGCACGTAGTGATCGGAATAGGGGAGGCGGTCATCACGGCACTGACCGTCAGCGCCGTGTTGTCGTCAAGGCAGGACCTGGTCTTTGGTTGGAAACCCGTCACAGTGGGAGCAGCGTGAAGATGAATGCACGAAAGTTTCTGGTTGTCGGCTTCTTGTTGAGCGTTCTGCTCGCTGGAGTGGTTTCGTATTACGCATCCTCCAGTCCCGACGGCTTGGAGAAGGCCGCTGAGGACGTCGGTTTCATCGACGACGCCGCCGACTCTGCCGTTGCAGGAAGTCCGCTCGCCGATTACTCAGTTTCTGGAGTGGAGAACGATCGTTTTTCCGTGGCAATTGCTGGCGTGCTGGGGGTGCTCGTCATGACGTTTGTTGCAGGTGGCGGATTCAAGTTGCTCGCCCGCAAGAAGAATTAGAACGGTTTGGTAGACACCGCTCGGGCGAGCGATCCTCTGAAGCACCCCATTTCAGATCATCACCATGGTCATGATTTCGGGGAGCGCTTGGTGCTGCATCGTCATACTCCCGTGCATGCCCTCGAACCTCACGTAAAGATCGTGGCGATGGTCAGCTTCATCGTGGTTGGAGTGGTCACTCCGATTACCTGGTGGCCGGCCTTCGTGGCATACGGAATTCTGGTGTTGAGTGTCATCGCCCTAGCCCAGTTGCCAGCGCGAGTGGTGTTCTCGCGCGCTCTGATCGAGGTGCCATTCGTCTTGTTCGCAGTTCTGATGCCGATCTTTGGCCGAGGTGAGCGCGTGGATGTGCTGTGGTTTTCGCTTTCCAAGGTCGGGCTGGAGTCAGGAGGGTCGATCGTGGCCAAGGGAACGCTCGGTGTGTTGTGTGCGGTGACGTTGTCAGCGACGACGTCAGCCCGCGAGATTCTGCGTGGGCTCGAGCGGTTGCGGATGCCGTCACTACTCGTCCAGATCATCAGTTTCATGATCCGCTATGTCAATGTGGTGAGTGACGAAATGGCCAGGATGGCAGTGGCGCGTGCTTCTCGGGGTTTTGAAGCCACTGGAGTTAAGTCGTGGCGCTTTCTTGGTCAAGTCGCGGGAGCTTTGTTCATTCGTTCCTACGAACGGGGGGAGCGGGTCTATCTGGCAATGCTGTCCAGGGGTTACACGGGCACACTGCCCGATACCGGTCATGATCCCGCAAGCGTGCGTCAATGGGTGCAGGGGATGGTGTTTCCTGTCGTAGCGTTGATATTGCTGATGTTGACCAGTTTGTGGGTAGGGCGATGAGCGATCCGGCTCTCCTCGTCGAGTCGCTTGCGTACGAGTATCCCGATGGGAATCTCGCCCTGCACGAAGTCTCGTTGCGGATTGAACGTGGTGAACGCGTAGCACTGCTCGGTCCCAACGGTTCGGGAAAGACCACGTTGGTCAAACACTTGAATGGGATCCTGAGTGGCACGAAAGGTTCGGTCACGATCGACGGAATTCGTGTCGACGCAAAAGACAAGGCAAGTTTGCGGAAGATCCGATCCGCGGTGGGGATCGTCTTTCAGGACCCCGATGATCAGCTGTTCATGCCTACCGTGCGTGAAGACGTTGCATTTGGTCCGTACAACATGGGTGCGCGAGGCGAAGAACTGGACTTGGTGGTGAAGGACGCTTTGGAGCGAGTAGGGATGTGGGAGTTGCGTGATCGTGCGCCCCATCACCTGTCGTTTGGTCAACGTCGCCGCGTTGCTGTAGCCACCGTTTTGTCGATGTCGCCGAAGATCCTCGTCCTCGATGAGCCGTCGTCGAACCTTGATCCCGCGAGTCGCCGCGAGTTGGCCGACATTCTCCGCGGACTCGACATCACCTTGCTGATGGTGACGCACGATCTGCCCTACGCCCTTGAGTTGTGCGAACGATCGCTGGTACTCGCCGGCGGACATTTGGTCGCTGACGGCAAAACTCGCGACATTCTTCGCGATACCGAGCTCTTGGCGGCGCATCGTTTGGAATTGCCCTTGGGATTCAGAATCGACTGAGAAAAGTCACTGAGTCGACTCGGTACGTCGGTACTGAGTTGGCGAACGGGAATACCGCCGCACTAATTTCGCGACCGCTCATCCGAGGTCGTTCGTACCCTCGGGCGTCATGTACTTCAAGGATCGAATCGAGGCAGGTCAGCGTCTGGCGGAAGCGCTGAGTCACCTCGCACGCCCAGAGATGATTGTTCTTGGACTTCCGCGTGGTGGAGTACCCGTCGCGTTCGAAGTGGCGAGTCACTTGCATGCGCCTCTGGATGTGCTGATCGTCCGCAAGCTGGGGACTCCCGCAAACCGTGAATTGGCATTCGGTGCAGTAGGGGAGGGCGGCGTGCAAGTGCTCAACGAGGATGTCGTGCAAACGGAGAGGTTGAGCGAGCAGGTCATAAGCCGAATCGCCACTGAACAAAACTCTGAGGTCGAGCGACGCCACGTCGTGTATCGCAACGGACGATCACCACTCAACCTCACGGGAAAGACCGCCGTAGTGATCGATGATGGACTGGCTACTGGAGCTACCGCTCGTGCGGCATGCATGTTGGCCAAACGGTTAGGTGCCAAACGGGTGGTACTTGCTGTCCCCGTTGCACCGTCAGGGTGGGAAAGGGGATTCTTGGATGTCACTGATGAGCGAGTGTCGCTGTTTCAGTCACCTGACTTTGGTTCGGTTGGCTATTTCTATGAGAACTTCGATCCGATCAGTGACGAAACAGTGCGGGCGCTCTTGGCTTACTCGGTGCATCATCAGGTGGATGAGGAGGCGGCTATCAAGATAGGCGGGCATCGCGCGGTGATGGCCAATCTCAGAGCGCCACTAGGTGCAACCGGAGTAGTGGTGTTTGCGCATGGATCGGGGAGCGGGAGGAAGAGTCCCCGCAACATGCGGGTTGCCGACTCGATGCATGGTGCAGGCCTTGCAACCGTGCTCGTCGATCTTCTCGACGTGGATGACGACGATGACCGCACGTTCGACATCCCATTTCTCGCAGAACGCCTTACTCGAGTCGTCGAATGGGTGAAGAAGCACCCCATTCTTGGTCGACTTCCCCTCGCGTTGTATGGTGCGAGTACGGGGGCGGCTGCTGCAGTTGCTGCGGCCGCAAATGATCACGACGTTCGATGTGTCGTGTGTCGTGGAGGAAGAGTGGATCTGGCTACCGAACAGGCGTCAGGTTTGGTGCAGCCGGTATTGCTCATCGTGGGTTCGCTCGACACGTTGGTGTTAGGTCTAAACAAGTCGTTCTGCGAGGCGTTGGGCTCGCGCTGCACCATGAGCGTGGTGGAAGGAGCATCCCACTTGTTCGAGGAGAACGGTGCACTACAACAGGTGGCTCGCCAGGCCATCGAGTACCTGACGAGCCACCTGCGCTGAGAGCACTTACTTGAGTGTGTTCGGATCGAACGTCGGTGGGATGAGCACCTTGTTGATGATGTGAATCACTCCGTTGTTCGCCATGATGTCGGCAAATCGCACGGAGGCACCATCAATACGGACGCCGCCCTTCAACTTGATCGACACTGCAGTTCCATCGGCCATCGTTCGTTCGGTGGCCGTGAGCGTGCTGGCAACGACACGACCGGCAGTCACGTGGTGAAGCAGGATCGAAGTCAAAGCGGCCTTGTTCTCAGGCTTGAGCAACTTTTCCAGCAATCCCGGTGGCAGTGAATTGAACGCCGAGTTCGTGGGGGCAAAGAGTGTGTAATGGTCGGTGCCTGCCAGAGTTGGCTTCAGCCCTGCTGAATCCAGTGCGGTGTTCAGGGTGCTCAGTCCCTTGAGTACCGAAACGATTCCGCTCACCGAGGGTGTGCCCGTCACCCGTCGCCATACGTTCTTGCCGCCCTCGGGGGAGCAGATGAAGCGCGAGTTGTTTGCCCGCACCGTCGAGCCCGGGTTCTCACACTTGTTGCCACCGATCGATGGCGCTGCGCTCAGTGACGAGACGCCGAACACGACGGACATTGCCAGTGCGGCGAGGGCCGCAAACTTGAGCTTTTTGCGCTTCTTCATTTGTTCCTCCTAGTGACGTTGATCTTGCGGGACTTGGTTGCCTTGCCATCGAGTGGAATCCTGATCTCCAGCACGCCGTCCTCGTATGTTGCCTTGACGTTGTCCTGGCTCGACGCTGCGGGGAGCAGGATGCTTCGTTGGAATGAGCCGTAACTGAATTCGCTCCGCCAATGGCGCTTGTCCTCGATGTGCTTCTCCCGTTGCTTATGCACGGAGAGGCGCAACATCGAATCTTCGACGACGATTTCGACGTCCTCATCGGGGTCGATGCCAGGTATCTCAGCTCGAATGACGTATTGCCCATCTTCTTGGTATTCCTCTACGCGGATGGCGGTTTCGTGCTCCAACCCCTCGTACATGTCGGCCCACGTTGGAATGCGACTGCGCATCCACGAAGGCCACGAGAGATCGAGCGGTGACGTACGTAACAGCGACACGGCTGTTCTCCTTTCGTTGGTTGGCGGCAACCTACGGAGAGCAACTCCGCTAATGGCCCGACTTTGATACCGATCTCGTGTCGGGTGCGGGCGGTACTCTCGTTGCCGTGTTTCGCGAACTCGTTGATGGCGATCTACGAACGATCTGGGAAATCAACCAGGCGAACGTTCCTGCTGTAGGGGAGGAATCACCAGAATCACTTGCGGAAATCATGCACATGGCCGAGGTTGCCCTCGGGGTGACGGACGCCGAGACACTCGTCGGGTTTTGTTTGGTGTTGCCGCCGAGAACCTCGTATGACAGCCCCAACTATCGCTACTTCTGCGAGCGCTTCGACGACTTTGCCTACCTGGATCGGGTGGCTTTCGACCCGTTGCATCGCGGAAAGGGCCTTGGATCCGCGCTGTACGGGGAGGTGGCACGAAGGTTGGACCGCCCACGACTCACTCTCGAGGTCAACGTGGTTCCCCCAAACGAGGGTTCGATGCGGTTCCACCTTCGTCACGGCTTCGTCGAGATAGAGCAGCGCGAGACTCGACCGGGGAAAGTGGTCAGCCTGATGTCCAGGGACCTTGAGCGGCACGTCGCAGTACCGTGATTGCATGACTTCGACACGTGTAGCAATCATCACGGGTGCAGCTCAGGGCATCGGCAGGGCAACTGCTGAACGCCTGGACCAACAGGGTTGGTCACTCGTACTCCTCGATCTGCAGACGGCAATCAGCAGTTCGTACGGCGACGCGATCACACTGAGTGGAGACATCACCGATCAGTCGTTCGTCGATTCGGCGATCACTGAAGTTGCTTCACATTTCGGACGAGTTGACGCGCTCGTGAACAATGCGGGAATTTCGATGATCCAACCTGCCCTCAGCACCTCGGTCGATGAGTATCGGAAGGTTTTGGAGGTGAATCTCGTCGCCCCTTTCATCCTGTCGAAGGCCGTCGCCACGATGATGATCGACGCTGGTACGGGTTCGATCGTCAACGTTGCATCGGTGGCGGGAATGTCCGGCATCGCTGAGCGCAGCGCCTACAACGCCAGCAAGCATGGGCTGATTGGTTTGTCACGGACACTCGCCATCGAGTGGGGCGGCAAAGGAGTGCGGGTGAACTGTGTGTCGCCGGGCTGGGTGAAGACGGAGATGGACCACAAAGATCAGGCAGGAGGCTCGTATTCCGACTCGGACATCACCGATCATGTGCCCATGGGCCGTTTCGCCCGTCCCGAGGACATCGCCAATGCCGTCTCGTTTCTGTGTGACTCGACGGTTTCGGGTTTCATCAATGGGGCAGTATTGCCCGTCGACGGTGGTTGGACTGCGGATGGGTCATGGCAGTCACTTCGTCTGCGTCAGCGCTGACCACACCACGTTGATGTGACGTTAGTCATCTGGAATTAGCGTTTTGACGGACATAGTTTGAAGTTGGAGGTGTGAGATGGCTGTCAAGGTTGTCGTAGGCACGGACGGGTCCGAGGCATCGTTCGAGGCGGTGAAGTGGGCTGCACATGAGGCTGTGGCTCATGGCGTACAGTTGGAAGTGATTCATGCCTGGACGGTTCCTGCAATCAGCGACCCCATGGGATGATGCCCATTCAGTTGCCTGTCGAAGAGTTCATCAAGCAGGCGGAAGCAGTCAGTGAACATGCGCTTCGCGTGGCGCTG
>JBDKEO010000166.1:0-7349 GCA_039795205.1 Actinomycetota bacterium | reverse complement strand
GCGAAGAAGGACTTCGTCAAGGCGCGGCTCGTCGAAGTGATCGAACCATCGAGTGATCGAGTTGTCCCGCCGTGCTCTCATGTCGCAGACGGTTGTGGCGGCTGCTCGTGGCAACACTTGTCGCCCGCCAAGCATCTTGCAGCGAAGGCAGAGATCGTCCGCGAGTCGTTGCGCAGGGTGGGCAAGCTCGGCGACATCGAGGTACGCGAAGGTGGAGCAGTCCCCATCGACCACGCACGCACCACTTTGCGCATGGCCGCGATGCCCTCTGGTCGACTCGGTTTCCGCCGTGCGCAATCCAACGATGTGGTGGGTATCGATTCGTGCCTCGTCGCACATCCGCTGTTGCAGGAATTGATTTCGGGTGCCCGAGTGAGTGGTGCTGCGGAGGCGACGCTGCGTTGTGGTGCCGAGAGTGGTGATCGGGGAGTGTGGCTGCACGACGAACGTGGAGGAAACGAAAAGAAGGCAATCATCGAAGGAATCCCAGACGACGTACAGGTCGGACGACGAGCCATCATCCGCGAGTCGGTGCACGGCGTGACGTTGGAAGTCACGATGTCGTCGTTCTTCCAATCGTCGCCACAGGCGGCCGAGTTGATCGTCTCTGCGGTCAACGAAGCTGCTGGCGATGCTGCGCTTTCCGGCGAGGACGGACCGATCATCGATGCCTACGGAGGCTGCGGCTTGTTCGCTGCGACTCTCGTCGACCTAGACGTACCGGTGACGCTCGTCGAGTCGAACAAGTCGGCCTGTGCGGATGCGCGAAGGAACTTGCGCGACCACAAGGCACGCATCGAAGAAATCGCGTTCGAGCAATGGCAGCCAACGCGCGCAGGTTTGGTGATCGCCGACCCCGCACGTAGTGGCCTCGGCAAGGCCGGTGTCGCCTCCATCGAAGGAACGCGGGCGAAGACGGTGGTGCTCGTCAGTTGTGACGCCGTCGCTGGTGCTCGTGACATCGCGTTGTTGGTTGAAGCGGGTTACGAATGTCACGGTGTGGAAGTTCTCGATGTGTTTCCGTACACGCACCATGTCGAATTGGTCTCGTGCTTTACGCTGGTCGCGTGAAGTCGTTCCTCGCACTTGGCCTAATCGTCGTTGCTGGATGCGGTTCGGGATCATCCAGTGACGACTCCGTGTCGACGTTCGAACCGGATCCTGACGTCACGATCTCCATTCCGACCGAGGAGGAGTTGCAGGAAGAACTCCAGCGCACCGAGGAGTTCGCCCTCACGGTGATCGGGTTGGCTGAGCAGGATGCGATCGAGGCCATCGAAGCGGACGGGATGATCGCGAGAGTCATTGCCCGAGATGGTGAGTATTTCATCGTGACCGAGGACTTCGTCTATTCGCGAATCAACTTGGTGATCGAGTCCGGGCTGGTCACCGAGGCGACTGCTGGCTGATCTGTTCGATCAGCCGAGCGACAAGAGCGCCACGCCAAGTGCGGTGGCAGCGACACCAATTGCCTGCCACCAGCGCATGCGTTCACGATTGAACAGCACCGAAAGAATCACGGCAGCCGTTCCAAATTGCGACGACGCCACGGCGACAACGCCAGAGTCGCCGTCGCGAAGAGCGAGTTGCATCGAACCGAGTGCACAGACGCCGAGGACTCCTGCTCCGATTGCCCACTTGAGCGCTGGTCCGGGAGGGCACAAGAAGGGTGTTCGGGTTGTGCCTTGGGCGCCAACCCGCGAAGGACGCTTCGCCATCACGAGCGCCATGATCGACAACATCGCAAACCCTGTGGCGCGCTGAGTCACGATCGGTGTCAGCCCCGATTCAGCGCGTGCTTCACCCATAACGGTGAACGCGAATCCGAATGCGAGGCCCGATCCGATTCCGAGGATGAGCCCTTGGCGCACGCTGCCCGAGGTCCCTGGCTGATAACCGGTGAGCGCAAGAGCGGAGAGGCCAACGACGATGCCGATCGATGGAACCAGCCCCGGTCGGACGCCTCGGGTGAGGTCGATGACCAGGGGAATGGCAGCGGCAAGCACGGACGAACTCGGCGCCACGATCCCCATGCGTGCAACTGCATAGCCGCGGTACAGCTGCAGCAGCCCAAGCATCATGAACACGCCTGCCAGTGATCCGACGAGTGAATCTCGCACGGACCATGTGCCTGGGTCGATCAACAAGACGACTGGAGCCAGGATGAGCGAGACGAGATTGGCGGTTCGCGCGACCGTCACGCTCGATACGTTTCGTGCGGATCGAGCCGCACAAAAGTCTGACGATCCAAAGAGGACGGCGGCAGCTACGGCGAGTGTGAGTACGAACTGCACTGAGAGCGCGAAATCAGTCGCGGCGTATTGCGTCAGTCAGTCGAGAGTCGAGTGGGTATCGGCTCAAGCGCTCGACATGATCATCGTGAATGAAGTACTGGTCCTCGAGCTTCACGCCCTGACGTGTCTCGGGATCGCCGATGTAGCTCTCGATGCACAACACCATGCCGGGGAGCATCTCGCCCGGTAGGCCGTACGTTCCTTCTCCGATTCGTGGAACGTTCGGGTATCCGCCGGCCAGCCCCAGACCGTGGGCCAGTTGGTAGTAGCCGTAGTCGCGGTAGCGCTCAGGAACGTCATAAGCGTGCCGTGCGAATTCTTCGAAACTTCTCCCGGGTGCCAGGTTGGATGCGTTGTGCTCGAGTTGTTCCAGCGCCAATCCGTACAACGTTCGTTGTTGCTTGGTGGGGCCTTCGTTACCGCACAAGAACGTCCGTGAAAAGTCGATGGAGTAACTGTGCAGACTCATCGAGTCGGTGTCGAAACACACGAAGTCGCCCGATTGGAGTTTGTGGTCGGAGGATTCGAGGAAGTACGGAAACGTGCGCTCACCAGCCTGCAGCAACCGAGTGACGACGTACTCGCCACCGTGGGCAATGAGCCCCCGATGGAACGCTGCCCAGACTTCATTTTCGGTTGCACCTGGTGTTATTGCTTGTTCGAGTTCTCTCGTCGCCGATTCCACGACGTTCATGGCCTGACGGATTGCATCCAATTCAGCTGCCTGCTTGATCGCCATCGCCATCTGAATGGTCGGTCCGGCATCGAGGAGATGGAATCCTTTCGCCCTCAGCGAATCCGTCATCGGAAACTCGAGCTTTTCCACCGCGATTCGGGTCTCGCCCGTTCCGAGATGGCTATTGAAGAGTGAGTGAATCTCGTCAGCGAATGCCGAAACCTGGTCCGCATAGAGCAATGTCTTCTTGGCGGTGATTCCGGGAGCTGGCCGAATCTCGTCGATCTCGGGCAAGTCGGCGGCGAGGTGCTCGCAGCCTGCAAATTCGAACAGGATGGTGTAGCCGTCCTGGAACAGCAACATGAATCGATCGGGACCGGTGAACCCGTGAATCGTCATGTTGCGAGCGCCCGTGGCGTACAAAATGCTGATCGGATCCGAGGTGAGGATTGCGGGAACTTCCTCGCTTCGCATTACGTCAAGCAGCCGACTCTTGCGAATTGATGCAAGATTTACTGCATCGACCATCAGTGACATGTGGCGAGGGTAGTTCACCAAGCTGCAAAAAGGCTTGAGAGCTGGCGTGGTGCCCCCCCTGGGATTCGAACCCAGGACCTGCGGATTAAGAGTCCGTTGCTCTGACCAGCTGAGCTAGAGGGGCCTAATGACGGGACGCATCCTATGCCATCTGGTTTGATGCCCGAAAATGCGGGGCGGACGTCTCGTCATGTCCCGAAGGGAACATGGCGGGCGCGTTGCGTTCGGGCGAAACCGCGGGATTGAAAGGACATTCAGATACCCGACTAGCCTCAGCTCCGCATGATTCGGCAATTTTCATGGCGTTTTCTTTCGGGAATTGCCCTCCTCGGCTCAGGAATTGCTGTCGCCTGGCAGCCGGTGCAGGTCCTGTCCAGCCCGATTTTGATCGAGTCGGATGCTTCAAGAGATCGATACTTCGATGTGGACACGAGTACTGACGGGCTCGTCGCTTACACCGTTGCATGGCCCGGTGCGTTCATTGCGAGGGTGAAGAAGTCGACCAATGGTGGTCTGTCGTGGACCGAGCTGTCGTCGTCGGAAAGAGGAAAATGGGAGGCCGTGTCGACCTCGGGTGACGGCGAAATCGTCGCCGTCACAGGCTGGATCGATGGCACGAGTACGGGAAATGCGTTGTACGTGTCCACCGACGCCGGTGCAACATGGATGCGACGCGGCACGAATACCGAGCCCTACGACGATGTGGCGGTGAGTGCTGATGGCAACACGATCGTGGTGGCTCGTCCTTCCGGCGTTGCCACTTCGACCGATGACGGTGTTACATGGACGGCGTCGACAAGATCCGCCGATGACGTGGCCGTGAGCGCAAACGGTCGCATCATCGTGGCGAGCGAGGTCCTTGGAAGAGTGTGGCGGTCCGTCGATGCGGGCAACTCGTGGACGGAGCTGGTCGGGGCGACGCCAACTGCTCTTTGGCAGGACATCGCCATTAGCGACGACGGTGCAACGGTGTTTGCCGTCGCCAGGGACGACCAGGGCTACATCTGGAAAGGGTTGGACACCCCGACTCGTTACGCCACCGGTTCATTGGGCTTTGTCTCTCCCCAAGCGGTGCGTGGCGCCATCTCGCCCGACGGTAACTCGTTTATCGCAGGGAGTTACGGTGCGTTGCCGCGTGTGTTGCGCAGTTGGGATGGGTCGACCAATCCCGCAACACTCACATGGCAGAGTCAGTCAACCGCGAATTCGGTACTCGGTTTGTCCATCACGAATCGTGGCGAACGATTCGTCGTTGTCACGGAATCGGGCGGAATCTGGGCGTATGTGCCGACGGCTCCGGCACCGTTGATCACCGAATCAAGACGAAGTGACTCTTGTGGTTCGACGCCGTTCGGACCAGTGGGGGGCGGCACGGAAATCAGGATCTTCGGCCGTTACCTGTTCGACTCGACCGTCACGGTTGGCGGTGTAGCTGCAACAGTCGTCGGTACGACCCCCGGCGAGCGCATCGATGTCGCGGTCCCAGCGGGTGTAGTGGGAACTGCCCCCATCGTGGTGACGACGCCGAGTGGGGCTGCGACGGCAACGGGAGGCTTTACATACCTTGCGCCACCGGCGGGGTGGACGCGGGTGGGCTCGAACATCGTGGGTGAGAGCGGGGTCTATTCAGGCAAGGGGGTAGTTTCGAGCGCAGACGGCTCGACAGTGGCGGTGAGCTCCGAGTTCGGTCAAGTGGGATCGATGAATCCAGGTTTCGTCCGTGTGTATGTCCAGTCGGGATCTTCATGGGTGCAACGTGGTGGCGACATCACCGGCATCGAGGACGATGAGAGTTTCGGATTTTCACTGGCGATGAGTGCAGATGGCGACACCGTCGTGGTTGGAGCTCCTGGATTTGACGACGGCACAGGAGCCGCCCTTGGGCAGGTACGAATTTTTCGATGGTCGGACGGTGCCTGGAGACAGATCGGGGGATCGATCGAGGGCGCGACGGACGGAGAGTACTTCGGCACTGCTGTCGCGTCGAGCGCAGACGGCGAGACGGTCATCGTGGGCGTGCCTGAGGCCAATCTGGTGCGGGTATACCAATTGTTAGGAACGTCGTGGGCACAAGTTGGGGTCGATGTTCCTGGTAACCCGGGGGACTACTTCGGCGCCGCCGTGGCGATGAGCGCGGATGGCAACACGTTTGCGGCGGCCGCAGTATACGCAGATGCTGTTCGCCTGTTCCGATTCGATGGAACCTCGTGGGCGCAGTTGGGCATAGACATTGAAGGCGATAGTGATGCAGGTGATTTCGGCACGTCGTTGGCGATGAGCGCCGATGGCGAGACAGTGGTCATCGGGGACCCTTACTCCAGTCTTCCGGGATCTGGAAGCGGGACAGTTCAGGTCTTCGATCTTGACGGATCGATGTGGGATGAGCGTCCCGGAACCGTCAGGGGTAATGAGGGTGAAAACTTGGGCGCAGCGGTTGACATCAGCGAGGACGGTTCGGTGGTTGCCTACTCGACACCTGGAGCCTGTCGTTACGAATTCAAGGGTGAGATCGTCGTTCGCGTATGGGATGGCACCGGTTGGTCCCAGCGAGGTGATTTCGTGCCGACCCCTGTTCCGAACAGCAACTCGTTCAACTCGGAGTTCGGTCGGACACTCGCGTTGAGCGGGTCGGGCGACACCGTGATCACGTCTGACCCATCCTTGAACAGCAATTCGGGGGCATCCTTCGTGTGGCGCTATGGGTCAGCAACTACTTCTGCGGCAAGTGTCGCGCCGGTTGCGGTAGACGCTCCGACGCCCGCCGTTTCGGCACCGCTCATTACACCGATGACGAAGTTGCCAAGTACGGGAGTCGACGGACCTTGGCGTCTCGCTTTTGTACTGATGATGTTCGGAGGCGCGATCTTGATGGTCAGTCCGCGCCGACGCAACGCAAAGAGGGAATGGAGAATTGGGGTGGACGAGGGGTCTCGAACCCCCGACCTCCAGGACCACAACCTGGCGCTCTAGCCAACTGAGCTACGCCCACCGCGTGGGAGCCAGTGTAGGCTGACGACGACAAATTGAGGGGTTGATAACCATGTCAGCGACGAGTCAATCGCTGCGAGAATCACTGGCTCTTCGAGCCAAAGAGATCACGACCCGAGAGCTGGCGACCTACGCCGAGCGCACAGCTGGCTCGCAGCGGGCCAACGCAAGGGCCCGCAAGGTGCTCCCGCTCGGAGTCCCGTCCAGTTTTCAGGCCTACGACCCGTACCCGTTGGTGGTGCGCCGCTCCGAGGGCCCGTGGATGGAAGACGTCGACGGCAATCGCTACACCGACTACGACATGGGCTTCGGCGCCCTGTTCGTCGGTCACGGTCACCCCACGGTGAAGGCCGCCATCGAGGCGCAGCTGGGCAACGGCACGTTGTTCGTCACGCCTTGTGAGGGCAATGCGGAGGTCGCCGAGATGCTCGCTGAGCGGTACGGCTTGCCGATGTGGCGCTTCACCAACTCGGGTACCGAAGCGACGATGGATGCGATCCGCGTCGCGCGCGCGGCAACAGGTCGACACAAGATCGTCAAGGTGGAGGGTGGTTACCACGGACACCACGACGAAGTGATGGTGTCGATGAAGCCGCCACTGCATCTCGCTGGTCCGGCCGATGCACCAAATTCCGTTCCTTCATCTGCGGGTATTTCGCCGAGCGTCGTTGCCGACACCATCGTCGTGCCTTACAACGACGTCGATGCACTCGAGCGCGTCTTGAAGGCAGGCGACATCGCGTGCTTCATCGTCGAGCCGGCGATGGAGAACATCGGTATCTGCATGCCACAGCCCGGTTACTTGAAGGCGGTGCGCGAAGTGACGCAGCGCTACGGCACGTTGCTCGTGTTCG
>JBDKEO010000150.1:0-9224 GCA_039795205.1 Actinomycetota bacterium | reverse complement strand
TACACGCCAGCGCAATACCTCGCCCCCGTGACGGGGACCGAGACGGTGATCGAACGACCCGACGGCACGCGACTCTTGTCCACCGTGTCGGGTTCGGGTAACAAGGGCGATGTGGTGCTCGCTCATGGCTATGCGGTCGATCGTCATTGTTGGAACGTCATCGCGAGTGAGTTGGCTGGGCGTGGATACCGCGTCATTTCCTTCGATCAACGCGGTCACGGCAAGTCGAACATCGGTCGCGATGGAATGGGATCGTCACAGATGGCAGGTGACTATCTGGCGGTGCTCGAACGCCATGAAGTACGCAATGGTGTGATGGTGGGGCACAGCATGGGAGGCTTCGTGTTGATCAACGCACTGATCGATCACTCTGAGGCGATGTCAAAGCATCTCAAAGGAGCAGTGTTGATGGCGACCTTTGCCGGAGACGTGAACCGCAAGAACCCGCAGAACCGAGTACAGATTCCCTTGATTCGCAGTGGTCTCATGGGGCGTCTGATCAACAGTGACAAGTTCGCCACGACGATGGCCAAGACGCTGCTCGGCGACGAGAAGCGACCGGAGTTCATTGCACCGTTCGTCAAGACGTTCCGCGAACAAGATCTGCGAGGCCTGATGCCGATTCTTGAAGCGTTCGTGCGCGAAAACCGCTACCCGGACTTGAGCCGCATTTCGATGAAGTGCACGATCGTGGTGGGGGACAAGGACAAGACGACGCCGCCATTCCACACCGAGTGGCTTCACAATGGCATCGTCGGATCGAAGTTACGCAGCGTGTCGGGCAAGGGCCACATGCTCAATTGGGAAGCGCCTGAGGTCTTGATCGAGGAGATCGTCGCCCTCGCTGCGTGACTACAGGATCTTGCGGAAGAGCTTGATCTTTCTTTCGGTGTAGGGCGGGTAAGCGAGCGACGGATCGATCCTCGTGCCGCGCTTCAGTACGGGCTTCATGTGCTGGAAGAGGCGCACTCCGGACTTCCCGTGGTAGGCGCCCATGCCACTCTCACCTACGCCGCCGAAGGGGAGGTGTGGACTCGTGAGGTGGAGGATCGTGCCGTTCACCGTCACGCCACCAGCCGTTGTGTTTTCGACGACATCGTTGATTGCTCGTTGATTCTCCGCGAAAACATAGAGCGCGAGCGGGTGTGGCCGAGCGGTGACGAAACGAATTGCTGCTTGCAGGTCGCCAACGGGAACTATCGGGAGGAGTGGGCCGAAGATCTCCTCCGTCATCAATCGTGAATCGAGTCGAACGTCGCTCATCACCGTCGGCGCGATGTAACGCTCGTCGGCCTTGGTCTCGCCACCGATGACTACTTGCCCATCGGTGAGCATCGCCGACAAGCGATCGAAGTGTCGAGATGACACGATGCGTCCATAATCGGCACTTAGTTGTGGATCGGATCCATAGAACTCACCGAGAGTCGCGCGCATCTCTTCGACGAATTGAGTTTCCACGTTGCGGTGAACGAGTACGTAGTCCGGGGCGACACAGGTTTGTCCCGCGTTCAACCACTTGCCCCAAGCGATGCGACGTGCAGCAACCTTGACATTCGCTGATTCATCGATGATCACGGGGCTCTTGCCGCCGAGTTCGAGCGTCACGGGTGTGAGGT
Organism: Actinomycetota bacterium; assembly: GCA_039795205.1. Classification (GTDB taxonomy): domain Bacteria; phylum Actinomycetota; class Acidimicrobiia; order Acidimicrobiales; family Ilumatobacteraceae; genus UBA3006. The sequence continues at coordinate 7,608 of JBDKEO010000150.1, read as the reverse complement.
GCTTGGCCGCAGCAGTCATCACGATGCGGCCGACGGTGCCGTTGCCCGTATAGAAGATGTGATCGAAGCGTTGCTCGAGGAGTGCGGTGGTCTCGGCAACTCCGCCTTCGACGATCGCCACTGCGTCACTGTCGAGATACTTGGGCACGAGTCGTGCGAGCACTGCCGACGTGGCGCTCGATACCTCGGATGGCTTCATCACCACGCTGTTACCCGCGGCAAGTGCCCCCGCGGCGGGCACCAGAAGCAACTGCACGGGGTAATTCCATGGCGCAATCACCAACACCACGCCAAGTGGCTCTGGAATCCGCACCGACTTGGCTGGCATCGAGACGAGTGGTGTCGGAACGCGCTCGGGCTTGTTCCACTTCTTCAGGTTCTTCAACATCAACTCGATCTCGGAGATAACGAAGGCGATGTCGGTGATGAACCCCTCGGGCCGTGGCTTGCCCAGGTCATGCGCTAGGGCCTCGAGGAAGTCCTCCTCGTTGTCCTCGAGCATGGCGATCATCTGCTCAAGTTGGTGCTTGCGCCAGGCAAGCGGTCTGGTGATTCCCTTGTTGTATGAGGCGCGCACGCCGTCGACGAGGGCTAGGGCTCCTGCGGGCGAGTCGATGAGAGACGTCATGCCCCGAAAGTATCAGCGGATGGTTCCGGGCCCCAGCGTGGAGCCCGGAACCATGTGAGCGCTATTTGCGAACGAGCTTGACGTGGTCGTCGATGCTGTGACCAGCGTCCGTGCGAACGAGCGGCGGATTGTCCACGACAAGTGTGATTTTGGTGTCATGCGACCACAATCCCTGACCACCGAGGCCTCTGTTGGCATACAAACTGTCTTCCCAGAAGTCGAAGCGATCTGTTGTGCCCGTGGCAAGGTTGGCTCCTCGGAGGTCGAGCCGCTTGATCTTCGTGCTCGAGAGATCCAGATACGACAATCGGGAGAGGTCTGGTGGGAGCATCAATTTACTCATGGGATTGAACCCAATGTTCAATCCCATGAGATACGCCTGATTTCTGAGATCGAGAGTTCGAAGTCTGTTTGCACTTACTTCGAGTGAACTGAGCTCAGGCTGATTGCTCAAGTCAAGTTTGGCGAGCCTGTTTCCCGCCACATTGAGTGAGGCGAGGTACGAAGAGGAAGGCAACTTCACTGACTTGAGTTTGTTGTCGGCAAGATTCGTCGTCAGAAGTCGAAGATTCTTAGATAGATCGATCGTCGTGAGGTCATTTGAAGATGCCTTGAGATGTTCCAAGGCAGCGTTATTCGATGTATCAAGTGACGTCAATTTGTTGCCTTGGATGTATGCCTCCTGAAGACTCGTGTTCTTCGAGAGATCGATGCTGGTCAGTTGGTTGTTGGTGAGTTCGAGATAAGTGAGCTTCGACAGCGTTGCAAGATTAATTGACGCCAGTTTGTTCGACGTAATGGTGAGTGAATCCAACTCCCATTGAGTCGATAGATCCACAGATGTCAATGACCCACCGTTGACTCGCAAGTATCTGAGTTTTGTTGCTCCATTCACGTTGAGGTTCTTGATTCGAGATCCGAGAATTTCAATTCTTTCGATATTGCGATTGTTGGAGAAATCAACGGTCTCAAGCTTCGTTGCATAGATGACAAAATCGACCAGTTTCGTACCGGCCATCTTCAAAGTCTTGAGATTTTGAAAGTCGTCACTTAGATAAAGGTTGCTATTTGCCCACGTACTTCCAAGCTCGTCATTTCCAGTCAGGTCCAGATACTCGAGATTCTTAAATTGCTCGATGCCTTCCAAGGAATTGATGTCAAGATTCACGAGGTCGAGTCGTTTAATGCGCTGAGCATTGGAGAAGGGAATCACGCCATCCACAACACCGGTATCAAAACCCTGCTGAATGAGGTATCGCTCGAGATTCGCGCTGCCGATCCTGATCTGGACCTCCGCCTGGACGGGCTTGAGTCCAAAGGTGACGGCGCTTGAAGCGGCAACTCCAGTGGCGAGGAGGAGACGGACAAACCGTCGTGTAAATGAATTCAGATTTATGTTCATAGACCGAAGATACCCGACTTGGGGAAGTTGGGCGGGGATGAAGGTCGCATACACGATTGGAAATAGTTGCGAGCGCAACTATTATGTGGGTAGCCCGACACCACCACCCAAGGAGTAACCATGCCCGCAGTGACCGCAGACACCACCACCCTTCCGCGAGTTGCTGCCGGTGTCGGAGCACGAGATCGCATGGTGCGCTCCATCACGACGGCTCCACAAGGCCACGAGGGTGAGGGGTTCCCTGTCCGTCGTGCCTTCTACGGCGTGAGTCTGGCTGACCTCGACCCATTCATTCACATGGATCAGATGGGGGAGATCAACTACGCGCCATACGAGCCGAAGGGCACACCGTGGCACCCACACCGCGGGTTCGAGACCGTCACCTACATGATCGACGGCACATTCCTCCACCAGGACAGTCACGGAGGAGGCGGCGTGATTCAAAACGGGGCCACGCAATGGATGACCGCTGGTCGCGGCATCTTGCATATCGAGACTCCGCCGGAAGACTTGGTGATTCGCGGTGGTCTCTTTCATGGCATTCAGTTGTGGGTGAACTTGCCAAGCAAGTCGAAGATGATCGCTCCCGCGTATCAAAACCTCGAAGGCGAAGATGTGAAGTTGCTGTCGTCAGAGGATGGTGGCGCTCTCATTCGATTGATCGCCGGTGATCTCGGTGAGCACCATGGCCCCGGCTCCACGCACACGCCGATCGTGATGGCACACGTCACGCTTGCGCCAGGGGCACAAATGACTCTGCCGTGGAACGCCAACTACAACGCGCTTGCATACGTGCTCGCCGGTAGCGGAGCGGTGGGAATCGAGGCTCATTCGGTGCGTACCGGTCAACTGGCGGTGTTCGTGGATGGTGATGCCCTGACGTTGCGTGGTGGCAACACCGAGACTCTGGACGTGTTGTTGCTTGGTGGTCAGCCGATTGGCGAGCCTGTTGCTGCTTACGGCCCATTCGTGATGAACACCAAGGCGGAACTGCAGCAAGCGTTCGAAGACTTCCAGCGCGGATTACTTGGTGTCATCCCCGAGGACGGCATCCAACCCTTCCGCGGTCGCTGATCGCATAGGGTGCGGTCATGCCCGCCAACGCGCTGCTGAAGGGAATGAACGCGGTTCACCGTGTGATCCTCTTCGTTTCGAGGGGTAGGGCAGGTTGGCAAGTCGGGCCGATGCCTGTTGTTGAGCTGACCACGACAGGGCGCAAGTCGGGTCAGCAGCGCACGGTGCTTCTCACTTCGCCTGTGCAAGAAGGTGGATCGATCGTGCTCGTTGCGTCACGCGGGGGAGACGACTTCCACCCCGCTTGGTACCTCAATCTGTGTGCCAACCCCCGGGTCACGGTTTCCGTGAAAGGTGGTCCGGCAGAAACGATGATCGCAAGGACTGCTTCGGCCGACGAGCGCGCTCGTTGGTGGCCCGATGTGGTGAAGGCGTACCGGGGCTACGAGTCGTATCAGAACAAAACGACGCGGGAAATCCCGCTGGTGGTCCTCACCAGAGCCGAGTAATCGTCACGGGGTACCGTTGGCGCATGCCAAAGCCGGGAATGCACTCAGGGGTAACCACCGACGATTCGATGAATCTTGCAATGTCGGCGAAGGCCAAGCCGTTGTACGAGGCCGTGGTCGCATTCATCAACGAGGAGATCGAGCCACACACTGAGGAGTTCTTCCGCCTTGGTGAGGGTCGTCCAGATCGCTGGCAGTACACGCCGCAGCAACTCGAGTTGTTGGAGTCGTTGAAGTCGAAGGCCAAGGCGAAGGGTTTGTGGAACTTCTTCCTGCCGAATGCGGAGACGGGAGAGGGGCTGTCCAACCTCGACTATGCCTACATCGCTGCCGAGCTCGGCAAGAACCCCATTGCATCCGAGTGTCTGAATTGCAGCGCTCCCGACACGGGCAACATGGAAGTACTCGAGCGAGTGGGCACCAAAGAGCAGAAAGAAACGTGGTTGAAGCCACTCCTCAACGGTGAGATTCGCTCCGCATACGCGATGTCGGAACCCGATGTCGCATCGTCAGATGCAAAGAACATCTCATGCCGCGCCGTGAAAGATGGATCCGAGTGGGTGATCAATGGTGAGAAGTTCTACATCTCCGGTGCCGGCGATCCGCGCTGCAAGATCATGATCGTGATGGTGCTCACGAGCCCCGATGGGCCGCCGCACAAGCGCCACTCGCAGATCCTCGTGCCGATGGACACTCCTGGCGTGCAGATCCTCGGCGCGATGGAAGTATTCGGCGAAGACGACGCACCGCATGGTCACATGCACTTGCGATTCACCGATGTGCGCGTACCTGAGACGAACATGTTGCTCGGTGAAGGACGTGGTTTCGAGATCTCCCAAGTGCGTCTTGGACCTGGCCGCATTCATCACTGCATGCGTTCGATCGGAGCAGCGGAGAAGGCTCTCGAGTTGATGGTGCGACGGGGATTGTCGCGCGAAGCCTTCGGCAAGCCGATTGCGCGACTTGGCAAAAACCCTGAGGTAATTGCCAAGGCGCGAATCGAGATCGAGGCCATGCGCCTGATGGTGCTGCGTGGAGCCAAGGCGATGGACACGATGGGCAACGCCGAAGCGCGTGTGTGGGTGTCGGCGGTGAAGGCGATGGTCCCTGAGCGAGTGTGCAAGATCATCGATGAAGCGATGCAGGTACATGGCGCCGCTGGAATCTCACAATGGACGCCGTTGGCCCGGCTGTATGCCTCGCAACGCACGCTTCGTTTGGCCGACGGACCTGACGAAGTGCACTGGCACGTGGTCGGTCGCGCAGAGATCGCTCGTTTTGAAGAAGAAGCTGCGCCGACAAGATCTGGCGAGCGCAGCGGGATGTTCTCCGGACCGTCCTGACCGAACTCAGCCCGCGAGGCTGAGCATGATCTGCACTTGCAAACCGAGCAGGGCCAAACCGATGGCAAGACCAACGGTGATCACGATTCCAATTCGGCGCTCCAGACCGTCAAGTCGTCGTTCAAGAGTGTCGAGGCGAAGGTTGATCATGTCAAGGGCCATGGTGATGTCGTGCCTACGCGCAACATCGCCCCAACCACTGGGTGGTAAGTGCGCCATAACGGTGTTCGCCACGTCGTCTCCCAGTACTTTCCGCAACCCAAGGTGCATCTCGAGTCGCTCCTGCTCGGTCGTTGCCATCGTAAGCCTCCTCGTGTAGCGGTACAAGGGGCATGTGTGCCGATCGGTTAGGGCCGGGTGGCGGGGGACTCCGTCTTCTTCGGGTCGCTGATGATGATGTCAGCGAGTACTGCATCGATCGCCGTCATGGATTCGGCGCCTAGTTTGACTCCCGCAGCCTTGACGTTCTCGTCGATCTGCTCAGGGCGGGTTGCACCGATGATCGCGGAAGCGACGTTGTCGTTCTGCAGCACCCAGGCAATGGCCAGCTGTGCCATGGACAATCCCTCTTGCTCAGCAATTGGTCGCAGCTCTTGCACTTTCGTGAGCACTTCATCGCTCATCCATCGCGAGATGAAGTTCTTTCCACTCAATTCGTCTGTGGCTCGGGAGCCTTCTGGTGCCGGCTGGCCGGGTAGGTACTTGCCAGTCAGCACGCCTTGGGCGATCGGCGACCACACGATCTGTGACATGCCTTGCTCTTTCGACTCGGGGATGACTTTCTCTTCGATCACTCGCCACAACATGCTGTATTGCGGTTGATTCGAGACGAACGGAACGTTCATCTCGCGTGCGAGTTTTGCGCCCTGTCGAATCTGTTTTGCCGTCCATTCGGAGACCCCGATGTACAGCGCTTTCCCGCTGCGCACCACGTCGGCAAAGGCGAGCATCGTTTCTTCGAGCGGAGTCTCGTAGTCGAAGCGATGAGCTTGGTAGAGGTCCACATAGTCGGTGCCTAGCCGCTTGAGGGAGCCGTTGATCGACTCCATGATGTGTTTGCGCGACAGTCCGCGATCGTTCTGTCCAGGACCAGTCGGCCAATACACCTTGGTGAACAATTCGATTCCTTCGCGGCGCGCAGTGGCGAGTGCCTTCCCCAAGACCGTCTCCGCTCGCGTACCGGCATAGACATCGGCCGTATCGAAAGTGGTGATGCCGAGCTCGAGGGCGCGCTGGACACAGGCGACGGCCGCTTGTTCTTCTACTTGGCTGCCGTGGGTGATCCAATTGCCATAACTAATGGCCGAGACCTTGAGACCGCTGTTTCCGAGATAGCGATATTCCATGGCCTGAATCTAGGTGCATGGGGCGAGGTTGCGGGCCTAGCGTGGTTGGTATGGATGTCAAAGTCGTCGACTACAAGTCGCCCTCTGCGGCCAAAGAGTTCACCGACTCGCTTCGCAATACGGGCTTTGCGGTGCTCGTCAATCATCCCATCAACTACGACGATGTCTTGCGTCTACAAAATGACTGGTTGGACTTCTTCAAGTCGGAACGGAAATGGGATTTCCTCCCCGGAGAAAACGATCAGGATGGTTATCGCCCCGTAGAGGAGGCCGAGCGTGCCGTCGGCGCCCAAGTCAAGGACATCAAGGAGTACTTTCACTGGTACCCGTGGGGTCGCCAGCCAGAGAAGGAATCTGCCTCAGCGCTGGCGTACTACCAGGCCGGAATGGATCTGGCCTGTGAGCTCCTCGGTTGGGTGGAGGCGAATACGCCCGAGGAGATTTCAAAGAACTTCTCCATGCCCCTGTCCGAAATGATCAAAGGAACCCGCCGCACGTTGCTTCGCGTTCTGCACTATCCACCGCTGCGTGGTGACGAACCAGAGGGTTCGATCAGAGCCGCGGCACACGAAGACATCAACATGATCACCGTGTTGCCGGCAAGCAACGAACCTGGATTGCAGGTTCTCGACCTCGACGGTGAATGGCACGACGTGCCTTGTGATCCGGGCAGTGTGGCCATCAATGCAGGCGACATGCTCGACTACGCCACGAACGGCTACTACCCGAGCACCACGCATCGGGTGGTCAACCCTGTCGGCGAGGCGGCCAAACGTTCTCGTGTGTCGACACCACTCTTCTTGCACCCGGCCGACGATGTCGTCATCGCCGAAGGAAAGACGGCCTTCGAGTTTCTTGCACAGCGGATCAAAGAGATCGCTGGCGTCGATCTGAAGAAGTAGGGACATCATGTCGCTGCCCGCCGGCACGAAGCGTGAGAACCTGATCGGCGGCACGTGGGAAAAGTCGAGTTCGTCGATTGACGTACTCAATCCCGCCACGGGAAGATTGCTCGACACGGTGGCCCATGCATCGGTGGAGGATTGTCTCCGTGCGGTCGACGCTGCGCACGACGCATTCGACTCGTGGCGCAACACCGCACCTCGGGTTCGAGCGGAGGTGTTGCGCAAGGCCTACGAGTTGATGATCGCCGAGCAGGAACGACTTGCGCGCATCATCACTCTCGAAATGGGCAAGGTGATCACCGATGCCCGCGCCGAGACGGCCTACGCGGCTGAGTTCTTCCGTTGGTTCAGCGAGGAAGCAGTACGTATCGAGGGTGACTACCGCCGCGCACCAGGCGGTGCGAACTGGTTGATGGTGAGTCGTCAACCGGTGGGTGTGGCACTACTGGCCACTCCTTGGA
>JBDKEO010000118.1:0-4745 GCA_039795205.1 Actinomycetota bacterium | reverse complement strand
CTACGCCATGCGAGAAACTCGGTGAGACCGTCGACGAAGATCTCCCACAACCCACCTACTGGAGACCAGTTACTACGGATGAACTTCTCCTCATAACTCGCATAGGCGGATTCGTCGACTGGTTCGTTGATCATCGCGTGAAGGACGTCATCCGAGATCGTGTGAATGGAATCGATGTCAAGAATCGGGCGTCGCAAGATGCGCGACATTTCATGGATGTGTCCGTGATACCACGAGCGCTCGAGTTCTGCCGAAGTCATGAAGAGGACTGGCTTACGCCAAATGACTGCGTACGACACTGACGCGCTCGCGTGACACAGCACGAGAGCAGAATCGCGCAGCATGATCTGGGAGGATCCCATCACCGCTCGTCGGTCACCGAACACGGTGCGTGGATCAACCGAGCTTGCTTTCGGGTGGAGTGCCACGCTCACCGGTAGCCCGTCTCGGTCCACTGCTTCGAATGCCTTGCGCAATTGTGGGTAGTAGGAATCGATCGAGATGGGCGAGCGCAACGACGAGTGCAACTGATCCGGGTGATATCCGAGGTTCTGGTCGAGGAACACCGCACCCGACGACTTGTGCGTATCACCTGATGCATCGAGGAGCCGTGCCTTCTCGTAGTCGAAGCTATGACCCCAGATGATCGGCACTTCACTCGACACTTCGTTTCGTGTCTCGCTTCCCGATCCGAGCACGATGTCCGGCGGTGGGATCCGACTCGCCAATCGCCGCGGGATTATCAACACGATGTTGCGCACGAGACGAAGGAGTCCGAACTGGCTCCTGCGGGCAATGAAGCGCTCACGGACACTCGACTGGATCACGAAGTCTCCCGGTAGCAATCCCAGTCGCAGGCGAACACGCGGCAATCGCTTGGCGATGACCAGCCGTCTGATCCTCCGCGCGCTTGCGGACGCTCCGATCTCGTCGATCGCCGCGTCAAAGAGTTGGCTCGCAAGTAAGTCGCGAAACTGTTGCTCCGTCGTGATCACATGCACGCGCGGATCAGTCGGCACGTGCTTGCCGAAGACCCGCCAGAACTCCGGCTTGATCAAAGGGGTGAGATCGGCGACCACCAGGTCGACCACGTGATCGGCAGCATCCAGACCGAAGCGCTCCGCGTCATAAGAGCCAAATGGGCTCTCGACGAGCAGCAACACCTCCGGCTTCCACTTACTCATGCGAGTACGATCCTTCAAGCGCTCTCTGCGAGCAGATTATGAAGAACATCTTCATCTCCACATCGTCATTCGACCTGTCCAACTTCGACGAAACGGACCTCAACACCCTACGAGGTGCAGGGGTGAGCATTCGGACCAATCCCGTCGGGCGAAAGTTGACCGAAGACGAGGCGATCGAAAACCTGCGAGACAACGTGATCGGGCTGATCGCGGGACTCGAACCCTTGAATGCACGAGTGCTAGACACAGCGCCGAGCCTCACGGCAATTGCGCGTGTCGGCATCGGTCTCGACACCGTGGATCTCGCTGCTGCCAAAGCGCGAGGTATCGAGGTGTTCAACACGCCCGAGCCACCTGCCCAAGCCGTTGCAGAACTGACGATCGGTCACATCCTCGGCATGCTTCGCAACATCTCGCGCGTCGACCGCGCCATTCGCGGCGGTGAATGGAAAGGTCAGTTCGGTCAATTGCTCGCAGGCAAGACGGTGGGTGTCGTCGGATACGGTCGCATTGGCCGCAAGGTGACCGAACTGCTCGTGCCGTTCGGTGTCAATGTGATTGCACATGATCCGATCATGGGGAACGCTTCAGGTGTTCGCTTCGTCGACTTGTCGACATTGCTCGCAACGAGTGACATCGTCACCCTGCACGTTCCCTACACCATGGACAACCACCACATGATCGGCGAAAGAGAAATTGCGGCGATGAAGAAGAGTGCCTTCCTCGTCAACATCGCGCGAGGCGGCCTCATCGATGAAGATGCGTTGCGGTCGTCACTCATCTCTGGCCATCTGGCCGGTGCCGCACTCGACTGCTTCGAAGTCGAGCCGTACGCGGGACCGCTCAAGGATCTCGACAATGTGGTGATGACCGCCCACATGGGCACCTACGCCACCGAGACGCGTGGACAGATGGAACGCGAAGCCGCAAAACAACTCGTCGATCACCTGCGAAAGATCGGCGAAATCTGAATCAATCGCGACAACTCTTCGCGCCGATAACTTCATTGGTGCAGTGCTGAAAGGGGAATCAGTGGATCGTCTCGCAGGGATCACCAAACTTCGCTCCACGCTCGCCCACGGCGGTACCAGCATTGGCTCGTGGATGCAGCTTGCCGACAGCAACGCAGCCGAGATCATCGCGCGCAATGGGTATGAATGGGTCACGCTCGATCTCGAGCACGGACACTTTTCTCCGCATCAGATCCCCGATCTCTTCCGAGCCATCGAACTTGGTGGCGCACTACCCCTCGCGCGAGTCGCCACTCCCGCAGTGATCAATTGTCGGCAAGCGCTCGATGCGGGAGCGGCTGGCGTCGTCATTCCGATGATTACTTCAGCGGAGCAACTCCGTCCGCTCGTTCAAGGGTGCCACTGGCCACCAAAGGGAACACGGGGCGTCGGATTCTGTCGAGCAAATGGCTTCGGTGCGCGCTTCGAGGAGTACCAGGCTGAAGCACAAGCATCTCTCGTCATCGGACAGATCGAACACGTCGACGCAATCAAGAACTTGGATTCGATACTTGCAGTCGAAGGACTCGATGCATTGATGATCGGACCGTACGACCTCTCCGCATCACTCGGTCGCACAGGTCAACTCGATCACCCCGACGTCGTGGGCGCAGTCAACGAGATTCGTGAAGCCTGCAAGCGAGCGAACAAGCCGTCGGGCACACACGTGGTCGACCCGAATCCCGCGCTCCTGCGCCAGCGAATCGACGAAGGATTCCGCTTCATCGCCTACGGCGTGGACACGGTCTTTCTGCGCAGCGCGTCTGCCTTCCCCACACGCTGATCACGAACACCCTCGCCGTCATGCCGCGGCCAACTGGGTAGCCTGACACGAGGGATATGAGCAGCACACCAAACCGTGTGCGCGTCGGAATAGCCGGTTACGGCGTCGTCGGCAAGCGCAGGAGAGAGTGTTGCGATCGCCACCCTGCGTTCGACGTGGTCGCCGTCTGCGATCGAGTCTTTGCCGACGACGGGACGATGCCCGATGGAGTTCGCTACTACCGCTCATATCAAGACCTGCTTCGCGAGGACCTCGACGCATTGATCGTCTGCATGAGCAACGACATGGCGGCAGAAGTCACCATCGCCGGTCTCGCCCACGGACTGCACGTGCTCTGTGAGAAGCCGCCCGGTCGGAACATGGCTGACATCGAAGCCGTGATTGCCGAGGAACGAAAGCACCCCGACCTCCACCTGATGTACGGGTTCAATCACCGCTACCACGAGTCGATTCAAGAGGCGATGCAGATCATCAAGTCGGGTCGCCTCGGCCGAATCATCAACATGCGCGGCGTCTACGGCAAATCAAAATTGATCACATTCAATCAAGCTGATTGGCGCGCCAAGCGCGATGTCGCCGGTGGCGGCGTACTGCTCGACCAGGGAATCCACATGGTCGATCTGATGCGGATGTTCGGAGGCGAGTTCGAAGAAGTGCACTCGTTCGTCGACAACAGCCACTGGGGGTATGACGTCGAGGACAACGCCTACGCACTGATGCGCACGCGAGACGGTGTGGTGGCGATGATCAACTCGAGTGCCACGCAATGGCGTCACCAATTCCACCTCGACATCAACATGCAGTACGGCGGCATCGTGTTGCGCGGAATCCTCACGGGCTCGAAGAGTTACGGCGCCGAGACGATGACGCTGATCATCGCCGACCCCGATCGCGACAATGGCGATCCGCAGGAGACGACGACGCAGTTCCACAACGACCCGTCATGGGACTCCGAAATCGCCGTGTTCGCCGACGCGGTACTGGAGAACAAACCGATCGGCATGGGTTCGTCACGCGACGCCTACAACACGATGCGTCTCGTACACCAGATCTACTTCGCCGATGAAGGTTGGCGTAACCAATTCCACATCCCCGCGCCTGGGCCGTACCTCGCATGAGCATCGATCACGCGGGGTTGCTCGAGACGGCAAAGAAGCTCGTCATTGACACCGCCGACAAACTCTTTGCGGCTGATCGCAATTCACTCGGCTCAGTGACCGATCGTCAACTCGGTGAGCGCGAAGTGAAGCTCGTCGCCGACAAGTTCTTGGAGACCGAACTCATCAACGGATTGGCCGCGACGGGTGTGAGCATTCTCAGTGAAGAAACCGAGGAGTCACATCATCAGTCGATGGATGGCCCGCTGTGGATCATCGACCCACTCGACGGCAGTTACAACTTCTCGCGTGCACTTGGCCCATCGATGATTTGTGTCGCGCTGTGGGATGACCGCAAGCCCGCCTTCGGTGTGTTGTACGACCTCAGCACGAAGGTGCTGTATTGGGGAGGCGCCGGTTTCGGCGCTCACTCGTCGCACGGCGAGATTCGTGTGTCGAATGAGTCGTCACTCTTGCGAGCAACGGTGTGCACCGGATTTCCGAGCAGGTTCCCCGCCACCGACCCCTTTGCGATCGGTAACTACATGACCGAGATCCTCAAGTTCGCCAAAGTGCGGATGATCGGTTCTGCTGCGGCATCACTGGTTCTCGTCGCGCGTGGTGCGGCAGACGCTTATTTCGAACGCAACATCATGATCTGGGACGTGGC